>JBAUUG010000250.1:0-9091 GCA_049582585.1 Bryobacteraceae bacterium
ATTCTAGGGCGTGCGCTCTTGCGCTCCGGCTGGGTGCGGTGAAATACAACGACCGCGAACTCGGTGATGTTCTGAAGGTGGAGAGTGATATCGCTCGTGTTATTGCGCGAGAGATCGGCCTGGCTGCGATCGACTATTTTGGGGGCTCCAAGTTCATCTCTGCGTCGCGCCTTCGGGCGGCTTCTTGAGGGTCGGTTATTATGTCGATCCACTTCGGGTCAGGCGAGGCTTCGGCGTTGTAGTTGTCGTGCCAGTTCCACCACTTGTACGGCGGGGTCTGGGGGTAACTTTCTGGCGAGTCCTCCCAAGTCTCCTGACGGCCGAGCGGCGTGATGTCGAGGTAGCTCCAGGTGGACCCCATCGCCTCATCGCCCCGGTTGTTAATGAAGTATGTGCGGAAGATTTTGTCGCCGTCGCGGAAGAACACGTTGTGGCCGTGCCATTCAGCGACGCCGAAGTCCGCGTCGAAGCCGTCGGTGATGGTGTACCAGGGCATGTCCCAACCCATCCGCGACTTGAGGCGGGCGATGTCCGCCTGCGGCGCGCGTGAGGCGTAGGCGAGGGTGGTGTCGCGGGCGTTCAGATGGGCCAGGTGGGCGACCTGATCGGCACCGAGTGAGCAGCCGCGGCAGGCGTGCTCGGGCCAGCCGAAGACCCCGGGCTCGAAGAAGGCGCGATAGACGATCAACTGCCGGCGGTCCTCGAACAGGTCGAGCAGGCTTACCTTGCCCTTGGGTCCGTCGAACTCGTACTTCTTGTCAACACCGAGCCAGGGCATCCGCCGGCGTTCGGCGGCCAGCGCGTCACGGGAGCGGGTGAGGGCCTTCTCCTTGAGTAGGAGCTGCTGGCGCGCCGCTTCCCACTGCTGCTGCGACACGATCGGGGGTGTGTTCATCGCGAGATGCCCCTTGCCATGTTCCTTGTCTCTCTCTTTGCTTGCTGCCATCTTATTTCTCCTTTGTCTTCTGAAACAGACCGAGACGATTCGCTCTGAAAAATTTTCTGAACTTGCCGATGCACACCGCCAGAATTCCTCCCGTGGATCCGGCTCCTGCGACCATTACTGCTGTGCTTGCGATGCATGCTGGGCACATATGTCCCTCCTCTGAACTTCTAATTCGCCGGCGCCTGAGAGCATTACCTGAATGGCAGACATTCTCATCTCTTCTTTCGGTCAGCCCGCCTTCGGGCGTTTCTTCGTTCGCGCCTCGGCAGTGTGATGGCCGCTAGTTTCAGCTTCAGCATCTTCTTTGATGCGCAGCACGTGGCTCGCCCACAACTCTTCGAAGCGGCCCACCCAGCGTTCATAAATCTGTCGGATCGGTACCACGTTTAATGAGTTGATCCGCTGCCGGCGTTCTTCACGCGTGTGAATCAGGCCGGCTTCACGGAGCACGTCAATGTGTTTCATGACTCCGAACCGGCTCAGATGCGGAAAAGCCTCCACGATCTGGGTCGTCGTCCGTGGACCATGCCGCAATAGGTCAAGAATCCCCCGCCTGGTGCTATCGGACAACGCTTTCCACACGGTGTCGAGTTCGTTGTCCGGCACATCAGCTCCGTTGCCCCTCAGCCCGTGCGGAGCAATCCTCGGCGACTCTGTCGAGCATGTACTTCCAGCCGGTGGTCACGCCATGGCGGTGCCCCGGATCGATCAAGCCGATGGCGCGGTGACGGAAATCCACATGAGTTCCTTCCGGCCGCTGTTCGAGCTTCACTTCGATATGGTTCAGCGCCGGGTACGACATGAACAGAGATCCGCTCAATTCCAACAGCACGGGCGGCTTGATCACCTGCACGTGCCCCCAAAGGTGGCCGATGCCATTGCCTCGGTCGCGGAACCAACGGCCGCCGGGCCATGGCTCCATCGTCATCTGCATCGATTCACCTTGCGGGTTGGTAAAGCCATCGCCGAGCCGGTGCAGCACGCTGCGAAAGACGTCTCCAATGTCCGCCTTGATGTCAATGCTCTGTGTCGTGTCCAGCGTCAAATCGTCAATTGTCGTCATAAGAAATCTTTTGCGTGACTATATGGTAACGTGAGTATGTGGTTACGTCAAGGGGGGCAGGGGAGAGCCTGCGTGGTTCCCGGCCTGTACACTGGATCTGGCAATAAGGAAGGATAAAAAATGAGCTCAGTAGCGCAGCAGTCACCAAGCACGTCAGGCAAGAGCAGCACAGGAGAGTTTGTCTGGCACGAACTCAGGACCACGGATGCCAAAGGCGCTGTGGAGTTCTATACTCACGTCGTCGGATGGCAGGCAAAGGACGCCGGCGATGCCGGAGGCGTTCCTTACACGCTTCTCTCGGTTGGCGATCTCGGCGCCGCCGGCCTCATGCAGCTGACTCCACAAATGCTTCAAGGCGGCGTGAAGCCTGCCTGGGCCGGGTTCATTGGCGTTGACGATGTCGACGCTTATGCCAAGCGCGTAGAACAGGCGGGTGGTAAATTGCACTTTCCACCGCAAGATATTCCGACGATCGGCCGCTTTGCCTCGGTCGAGGATCCGCAGGGCGCCGCTTTCCTCCTGTTTAAGGGATCTCTCGAACAGGCGCCGCCGCGTCCGGCCGCCGGAACACCAGGTACTGTCGGCTGGAATGAGCTGTCGGCGAACGACGAAAAGTCCGCCTGGGCCTTCTACTCCGATATCTTCGGCTGGAAAGTGGAAAGCACAATGGACATGGGGCCAAACGGGATTTATCGCATTTTCAACAACGGCGGAGCGCCGATCGGCGCGATGATGGCGCGAGATCCCAAGAACTCTCCTGTGCCGTTCTGGCTGTTCTATTTCAACGTCGAGGACATCGACAAGGCAGCAAATCGCATCAAGGAGAAGAATGGCCAGGTGCTGATGGGACCTCATGAGGTACCAGGTGGTCAGTGGATCATCGTCGGACGCGATCCTCAAGGCGCCGGATTTGCCGTCGTTGCCCCGCCGAAGTCTTAGGCTCGCGTCCGTGGGTAGTGCGCTAAATCTTGGTTGATGATACGATACCCGGCCAGGAGATCTATGCAGACAAAGACCGATATTGACGCGATTTCTGAAACGATACTCTCGCTTGAACACCAAGCCTTGAACACCTGGAATAAAGGCGATGTTGAGGGCCAGCTCAAGTTCTACGCTGATGACGTGACATTCTTTGATCCGATCACAGCCGCACGCCTTGACGGGTGGCCAGCAGTCGCCGAGTATTTTCGCACCGTGTGGGCAGGGAAAGTACACATCCCGCGCTACGAAATGACAAACCCGCAAGTGGTCACTGACGGTAATATGGCTGTACTGTCCTACAACCTTGTGAACTACATGCAAGGGACCGACGGTTCAGAAACGGTGGGAACGCGGTGGAACTCGACCCAAGTCTACCATCGAATCGATGGCCAATGGAAGGTCGTTCACGTACATTGGTCGTTTACGAAGCACCCCGCCTTCGAGAATATGAAGATAGAAGGCTAGTGAGGGTTTCCGGGACGAACCAATTAAAAAAGGCCTGGATTGCTCCGGGCCACACGATTGACGACTGGTGGTGGGCGTTGCAGCGTCGGTTTCCAATGACTCAAGCGGCCTCCAGCAATTCGCGCACGGTCCAGACGTGATCGGAAATTCCAGCGGCCATTGCGGGAGTAACGCGCAACGATTTGTGCGAACGGCAGAAATTGTAGAAGCCAAACCAGAGGGGCAACAGCGGCCCAGTGGTTCTCCCATTTTTTGCTGAAAGCGTTCGTTAATCTAGTGAATCGACGAATGCCCATACGGAGGCTGAGATTGCTGCGCTCCACGATTGACGTGCAAATGCGGGAATAGTCAGGTCGGCCCATGACTGGGACTTCCTCCACAGAGGCTACTTCAGCGGGAGAGTATCGTGCATCGCCCTCAGCGGATGCTCGGTAGACCTTGATTAACATTGCGAAATCGCAGCGGTCCTCCAGCGTGTTCGGAATGGCGGAGCGATACGTGGCGAAGCCGTCTGTTGTGATCTGAAATTCTCCGCTAGTGGCGTGGCGGAGGCCCTCGATGAATACATCGGTGGTCGCCTTATCACGCTTGCCTAGGACGATGTTTAAAACAAGGTTGGAGTGCCGCTCGATGGCAACGAAGCGATAGCAGTCGCCCAGATTCGGATCGTCATCGGGGGCAACGCGCTTTTGCTTCTTGCCGATGTAGCTCCAGACCTCATCGCATTCAACATCTCGAACCTCCACATTGCGGATCTTCTCGCCCATAATCCGATTGCATCTCTCACCGGCGAGAACCAAGAGCTTGAGGATGACTGCGTGATGAACTTCGGTAATGCGCTCGACGCTCGATACGCTATTCCCTTCAAGCAAGAGCCTAAGAACAATCTCGGCCTTCTCAACCGGCAAATACATGCCATCAACAGTCTGGTCACGAGCATCCGCGAATACCTTGCGGCACTGCGTACACTGATAGCGCTGGCGATTACCGCGTTTCCCAAACTTTCGGCAATTGACACGACATGAATGACACGACATGCTGCTTGACGGGCAGGTAGGGCGCTGACATCACTGGGTTTCCGCCCTATACCTCTTTCATCGCTTTCGGCAAGCCCACATCCAGTAGAGGCTTAGCGTTGAACCAACATTTAGCGCACTACCCGTCAGTGCGTGTTCACCATCGCGATCACGTCTTTGCGCAGAGCCATCGAGCTGGCGGCCTCCAGTAATACATGTGGCCGCCGGAATACATTTGAACGTGGTTCCGGCTTAATGGGCAGAACGTATGGCGGCAGAGGTATTCTTTCGGGTTCACGTTCTGTGCGCGTACATCAGAACTAGCGAGCGCTGAGCGAATGGCACATAAAGGAGCGCGGCCGTCATCCCGAGAGCCAGGCCCGTACTGATGTGATGAATGAGTAGGAACGGCGACAGCGCCCAGAATATATCGACGAGCAGCAGCACGGGAAAGAATCTGGAGAACTTAATCGAGAGCTGTTGATAATCAAACGCCACCGCTGCCGCAACGAATAGCCGGACGGGAATCATTACGGCAGCGGTTGTCACCAGAACGATCATGAGCATCTCCGGCGAGAGGGGCCGGGCGTCCGACAGAATTTCATAGATCTCCTTGAGATTCGCCAGGGCACCCAAGTAGAACGCCAAATACATCGCCTGGACCAGCAGTAACAAACCGCGTAAAAGGGGCCGCGGGGCTCTGGGCAGCTCGTGCAAAGTCGTAAGTAGGCTATTCGTCGAAATCGGCAATGAATCTTCCTGCTTTAGCTGCGGTGCGGCCTGGGACAGTAATGCGGTGACAGGCTGTTCCGGCAGTTCCAATACCGGCTCGGGGAAAATCACGGGCGAGATGAAGCGATATCCCTTGCCGGGGATTGTCTCTACGTGCCGAGGTTGAGAGGCGGAGTCGCCGAGGGCTTGGCGGAGCTTGTTGACAGCTGTGTTGAGCCCGTGGTCAAAATCGACGAACGTGTCTTCACGCCATAGACGCTGGCGCAGCTCGTCGCGCGTGACCAGCTGGGAGTGTCTTTCCAGGAGCATAAGCAGCAATTGGAATGGCTGCGAGTGGAGCTTGACCCGAACGCCGTGCTTGCGTAATTCACCGGCCGCCTCGTCCGCCTCGAATGGTCCAAAGCGAAATACGCGAAGTGTGCTTTTCCCCGCCATCGCGATGTCTAGTTTAGCTTTCCCTGCGCGCCAAGGCCGGTAAAGAGGCGGCCTGCCGGCGGATTTTAAACATTTTGCGCGACGTTACGGGGCAGGCCGGTGCGTGCTAAAGCTTTGCACACCGCCTACTTGCGCGATGAGGTATCAAATGATGACCATTTGATCTCCGGTGCATTGTTTCCGTCTAGTTGTTCGACGATTCTTCACCAAGAGGTGAATGTGCGATCCAGTGCGCCGGCGACGACGATTGTGGATGGGAGTAAAGAAGGCGGCTTTGCGAGCGCGATTCGCGTGCACAAAGCTCTAACCGCGGAATTTGAAAGGCGCCTTTTGATCTGGATGGCGAAGCGGACACCTTCAGGCATCAATTCGGATCACTTGACAGCACTGGCCTTTGCATCACAGATTCTAGCCGGGGCAGCATATTCCCTGGCAGGTCGTAATCCCGCTGCTTTATGGCTTGTCAATTTTTTCCTGCTGTTGAATTGGCTGGGAGACAGCATGGACGGCACTCTAGCGCGGGTTCGTAACCAGGGGCGGCCGCGATATGGCTTTTACGTGGACCACATGGCCGACACCTTAGGGGCACTCGCGTTGATGGGCGGCTTAGCCTGCTCCGGGTATCTGCACTGGCAGACCGCAGCCGGCATGCTTGTGTGTTTCTACGTCCTTTCTATCGAAAGCTATCTTGCGACGTACACGCTGGGACGTTTCCATCTTTCGCACGGCATGTTTGGTCCCACCGAAATTCGGATCCTGCTTGCTCTGGCCAACATTTTTATCGGGGGGCATCCGTACGCGCACATGGGCAGCTACTCCTGTCTGCTGTTTGATATTGGGGGCGTGGTGGCCATTGTCGGAATGGCTTCGATGGCAATTGGGAGCGCGTTTCGGCACACACTCCTCCTGTATCGAGAGGAAACCCCGAGATGACAAAGGGCGGCCGGCGGTGGCTGCGCTTCGGCAGGTTTAATCTGGTCGGATTGCTTGGGGCGGGATTGCAAGTAGGTCTGCTTTGTGTTCTGACCGAACGCTTTCGCCTGCCGCTCTTTGCGGCGATACCAGTGGCAGTTGAACTTGTTGTGTTGCACAATTTCGTGTGGCACGAGACCTTCACGTGGCGCGACCGACGGTTCAAAACCGTTCAGCAAAGAGCAATTGCGTTATTGCTATTTCACGCAGGGAATGGTTGCATTTCACTGATCGGAAATACGATTCTGACGTACTTGCTTGTGGAGCGGCTCAGAGCGCCCCTTTTCCCGAGCGCCTGCGCTGCCATTGCGGTATGTTCCGTTCTGAATTTCTTTCTTGCGGATCGGTGGGTTTTCTCAGCGAGCCGTGAACGTCAGGGAGTGGCGGTTCTGCAAGGCCGCGCAGAAGCGCGCGTCAAGTGAGAAGGCCGAATCAACAGGTCGCTTACGCTTCCGGCTCGGTTTCAGGATCAAGGCGGCGTGGAGTGTGTCGCGTTTGAAGGAGCTGGATCAGTGCGTGTTCACCATCGCGATCACGTCTTTGCGCAGAGCCAATGAGCTGGCGGCTCTCGAGTAGTACATGTGGCCGCCGGGATACATGTGAACTTGCACGCGCGTGGGATCACCCATAACTGGAATCTGGCTGACCGTGAGGACTGAGCCCATGAATGGGCAGGAGAGATCCGCCCAGCCGTGCGCGATCAGTACTCGCAATTTGGGATCCGTCGCAACGGCGACGCGTAGATCGGTTGCCGACGCCGCCTCTTCCCCAAAGGCTCCCTTATCGCCCCGCTCCCACATCTGGCTCACTTCATAGGAAAGCGCGTTATATCGCGCATCCGTTTTCCACCCCACCGTGCGAGTCACGAAATCCACCATCGCGGTGGTAGTCGGCGCAATGATACTCAGCAAGATCGGGTCGTTGGTGCGCTGGTTGGGATCGAACGGGAACGGGTCGAAAGCGGTGACATTCGGATCGTAGCGGCTGCCCAGCTTGCCGGTCTCACGGAACTCTTCTCGCAGAAACGCCTGCGTCTCGAGCCTTCCGCCAGCCTGCTTGACAAACGTCGGATCGAGACCGGTCAGCTCCGTCACTTTCTTGACGATGCGCGGAGTGGCCTCCGGGTCAGAGGCGCCCTTGAGCAGATCTGTCGCGTACTCGCCGCGCGTGTACTCGATCACGGGAGCCATGTTCTCGGCCGTCAGCTTGTCTTGCCGCTCGTAATTCGCAGCCACTATGGAAGGAAGCGTCAGCATCCAAGGGATAGGAGAAAGATCGGCCGAGCCGCCATTGGGCGCGAGCGCAGGCGAGACCAACACTAAGCCATTGATCGCCACGCCGATTCTCGACTGCAGATATTGCGTCAAGCGTGGGCCGCGATAGCCGCCGTAGCTCTCACCGACGATGTACTTGCGAGATTCCAACCTGTGGTTCTTCACCAGCCAGTCGTACACAATTTGCGAAAGGTAGGCGATGTCCTGATCGGGGCCATAGAAGAGTTTCTTGGTCTCGTCGGCAGAAACCAGCGTGCGGCTGAATCCTGTACCGATGGGATCAATAAAGACCAAGTCAGTAAAATCGAGCCACGTTCCGGGGTTATCAGTGAGTGTCGCGGGATCCGAAGGGCTCTGGCCAGCGGCTCCGAAGGCCACCCGCTTGGGCCCGATGGCTCCCAGGTTCAGGTAGACGGAAGCCGCGCCAGGGCCGCCGTTGAAGGCAAAGGTGACCGGTCGATTCGGCCCCTCGACTATATAAGAGGTGAAGACCACCTCGCCTGTGGCCTTGCCCTCCGCATTCTTCACTTGCAGAGTTCCGACGGTGGCGGTGTAGTTGATCGGCTTGCCGTCAAGTTGAATGGTTTGGGCAACGTGGGCGTCGGCTGGAAGACTCGGAGGGAGAGGAAATTTGACAGCTGCAGGGGTTTCCGGCTTGGCGTCAGGCTTTGCTTCCTGCGCGTGGAGAACAGGAATAAGAATTAGTGTGAAGATGGTGGCGATTCGCGAAAAACTCATTTTGTGTGGTTTTTATCCTACCATTCGTGACGGCAGTGGCTCAGTTTACGGATGCCCGACAATCCACTCGGGAAAGGAAGGGCGACTCGTTTAATCAATAAGGACGATCAGCCGTTATCGGACCACTTCGCTAGGCTGTCGTAATTAATTCGAGTCTCGGAGCGCCTGGCGCACGCAGGGTGCGGACATCGCGGATGGGCGGTTGGCCAAACAAGCGGGCGTATTCACGGTTGAATTGACTTGCGCTTTCGTACCCTACCTCAAAGGCGACGGTCGCCGCGTCCACGTCGCCGGCGAGCATCCGGGCTCGGGCCGCCTGTAATCGAATTTGCTTCTGGTACTGAAGCGGACTCATTGCCGTAAGCGCGCGAAAGTGGTGGTGAAGCGTGGAGACCGCCATTCCCGCGACTTGCGCCAGTTCTTCAACGCGAAGTGGTTTCGCATAATTTGCCTTGATCCAGGCGATTGC
>JBAUUG010000251.1:0-1909 GCA_049582585.1 Bryobacteraceae bacterium
ACGTCACCCCGGATGTGTCGTAAGCCGCATACGCCTGCCCCGACAGCGGCACATACGCGCTCTCCAGCGCGCCGGCTTCCGCGATGAACAACTCCGGCCCCCCGCCCGGCGCATACACGCCTTGATCGTAGGTTCGAAACGAGAACTTCCGCTCCACCCAACGCCCCAGCGCATCGTAGGTCACCGCTACCTCGTTCCCGTCCAACAGAAGGTTCTTCCCCTCGACGTCCCATGCGTAAGTATGAAATCCGTCGCTCAGAACATTCCCGTTCGCATCGTACGACGGCGTTCCCGCAGGCAGCGTCGCATACCGGTTGGTCGCCGCATTGTAAGTCGGCTGAAACGAGCTGGTCCCCGACTTATCAATATTTCCGAAGGGGTCGTAACTGAAGTTCTGGCTCCAGATCGAGCCGCAGTTCTGGCTCGACACCCGCAGCAGATCGTCATAAGCGCTGGTGCACGTCTGCGTGTCGTTGCCGTTGAAAGGATCGCTGATCGCCAGCTTCTGCAGCGTGCCGTTCGCGTCCCACGTGAGCGTCCCCGTCTCCGCAGAACCGTTCACATGGAAAGCGTATTGCGTCATCCGCCCGCTATTCGCGTCGTACGTGTAACCATCCGAATCGAGCGATCCGTAATTGATGCCTGCCGGCAGACCGAAGCCGCTGTAAACGGTGCTCGACACCGGGTTCTGCCCGCTCGAAGCCGTAACCGAGTTGATCCGGCCTTCCCCATCGGGTGTGGTTCTTTGGGCGATTCACCGGGCCTAAGGAGGTTACTCGTTCGCGTCACGAGCGACGATTCGACCCATAACGTCTGATATCCAAACATTCTCGCTCGGATCAAACAACTGCCATTGAGTCGCTTCGGCATCTGCAGAACATGTACTGAATGTCCTGACGCAAACTCCTGAACTAAAAGCAATCCGCAGGTCGTTCGAGGGCGGAACTGTTTCTACGTGAACGACAGATTCCAGTTTCAAACTCCGGAATTCCTCATCGATGCGCTGCGGTGAATCGTCCGACCCAACAAGAACGGTACTTGCATCTTCGAATCTCCAATGGCACATCTCGAATAGAAAGTGCCATTCTCCATGCCGCTTCTTTTCGCCACGCCGAAGCTTAGGATTTCCAACTTCTAAGAAAAACATCGATCCATGCGTTCTCGTAAGTCCCCAAGCCGGCCTGTTGTTGAGGTGGCGCAACGCTTGCGAGATACTTCCCGCTTGGTCGCTCATATGCGCCCCTCCAAAACTTCCACCGCAATCCCAACCAGATCGTGATACCCGAGGCCTTGTCCGCTGATGGCATCATGGAACTTCCGCGCCTGGGCTGGAGTGAAACGCTTGCCAGTGATCCGCTCCGCAGCTTGCTTTGCGTCGTTCGCCTGCCTATTTTGCCGTTGATTGTCGCCGAAATTCGATCCACCACCGCCACCAGAACGGCTTGCGCACACAACACTTCCTACCACATACCCGGCACCCGCGCCAAGTCCACCGCCGACTAACGCGCCGCCAGCGGCTCCGGCATCCGCACCAAGAACGCCTCCGCCAATCGTACCCACACCCGGTGCAACGAGCGTCCCTCCCGCAGCACCGCCCGCGCCACCTATTCCGCCTCCGACCCAAGCTCCGCCGACCGCTCCGATTCCGGCACCTGCCGCCGTGAATCCTGCCACGCAATTACCTTGCGAGATCGCCCCCGTCTTTGGGGGTGCCTGCGGCTGAGTCGCCGTCCCGCGCCCTCCGCCTCCACCACCGCCAGATTGTCCATTGCAACCGTAGCAATAGGCGTTGGCGTAAAACGTCGGCCCTGAATTCTCAGCATCGAACTGGGCTGGAGCAACGAGATCCGGCGCGGCGTACACGGTAACTATGGTGGGCTCGTCGTTATAGCAAATCGGCTGGCCACTG
>JBAUUG010000252.1:0-1508 GCA_049582585.1 Bryobacteraceae bacterium
GCCCTAGCAGGCTGCTGAAAAATCATGCCGAGCCAGCCAATTTCTTCTCATTGCTAACTTTGTGGGTCTGATGATTAGCTTTGGCTTGGATTTTTCGCGTTCTGGGCGGCCCACGTGGAGCTTTTCAAGGTCGCGCGCAGACACTACTGCCGCGACTTACTGCGCGGAAGCTGCGGCAGTGAGCAAATTCCGCATGCGCACCAGATTGTAGGCCGCGCAAGCCAACGTAAACATCCAGTCTACTTTCAACGTTCCGCGATGACGCACCTTACGAAGCAACGCAATGGTCTTCAGCCAGCCAAAGCATTCTTCGATGCGCTTCCGTTTCTTCTGGCTGATGGCGTAACCCCTGTGTCGCGTGGTTCGCGGATCAATGGCGCTGCCACCTCTTCGTCCCAGGTTTTGCGCTACGTGCGGTATCACGCCCATGTTCCGGCACTCGCGCACAAAATTCGCCGTATCGAACCCTTTGTCACCGCCCACCGTCACGCGCCCAGTATCCGGAAGTTGTCCCAGCATCACCATCGCCGCATCTCGCTCGGCGGTGCCCGTGGCTTCCCACACCAAGCTCGACACGATCAATCCATGGCGATTCTCCACCAGCAGATTCCCGCTGTAGCTCAACTTCGCCTCCTTGCCGCCCCCTTTGCGGGCCAGCAGCGCTTCCGGATCGCTTTTCGATTCGTGCGTTTGGTTGGAGCGCTTCTCCCCATGAAAATTTACCGTGGGATTTCCCGGATCGTGCGGTGGAGGCGAACTGCTTTTCTCCTTCGGCTGAAAACTCTTCACGCTGGCCCAGGCTTCCAGCAGCGTGCCGTCCACCGTGAAGTGCTCGTCCGACGTCCAACCTTGCTTCCGCGCCTGCGCCACTACCTGCACCAGAAATTCCTTCGCCACTTCGGCCTCCAGCAACCGGTCGCGGTTCTTGGTGAACACCGTCGCGTCCCATACGGGATCGTCCAGATTCAGCCCTACAAACCAGCGGAACAAAATGTTGTAGTCCATCTCTTCCATCAACAGCCGCTCGCTGCGCACCGAATAGAACATCTGCAACAGCTGCGCCCGCAACAACTGCTCTGGCGGAATCGATGGTCGCCCTACTTTTGCGTACATCTTGCTGAACTGCGGCGACAGCTGCTTCAGGATCTCGTCCACCATCATGCGGATCGGCCGTAGCGGATGATCTTTCCGCACTCGTTGCTCCGGCGAAATATAGCTGAACACGTGATTCTGCTGCTGATCAGTTCCTCGCATGCGCCTTTGGACGTATCACGCGAGACTCCGTTGCGAACTTTGTGAGTTTTTCAGCAGCCTGCTAGGGTCTTGACCATGCTCTCGAATCCATTCTCTCAGTTCTCCAATGTCCCGGTTAGTTTGCTTCACTTCTCCGGTAAATGCGTTAACCAGGCGCGACCTAAGAAAATGGTCCAAATTGTCAACGCTACTGCCCATACGCTCATCCGATTACGGGGCAGGCAACGGACTCCAATTCGCCCCTCCATCAGAAC
>JBAUUG010000253.1:0-5257 GCA_049582585.1 Bryobacteraceae bacterium
GGTTCCCTCACGGTCCGGTTCGGTCATTGCTCACAGCTGTGCCGCCAAACGCTGGCGCATTTGCTCCAGCTTGCCTTGCAAAGTCGCGTCGTATTCCCTTGAGGCAACGCGCGCCCGGACGCCCGCGAGCACCGCGGGATCGACCTGATAATGCGCCCGGATATATTTGCCTAGCTTTACGCCAAGCGCACGCTCGATCCCGTCCCGCTGCTGAGCGTTCAATTCTCTAGCCGACGTAATCTCCGCGGGAATCCAGCCAAGTCTTTCGTCTATGACAAGTTCGAACTCCCGGAGCATGGCAGGCAATTCGTGAATTCTGCGATGGGACGCGAGCACCAGGAGAAAGTTGCGAATGATGCGATGCGAGCCCAGCTCGTCGGCGAGTCTCGATAAAACCGCCTGCTTCCGAGGTTTGGTGACAGCGGGCGAAAGCAGCGCCCGCTCTAGGTCTTTCGACCCTGAAATCAAGGATTCGGCAGTGCGGAGCTGGGAAACCGCATCTCCGGGCGGTAGGCCTGAGTTCGAGCCGAACACCGCATCAGCCAGCGCTCGAGCGTAGTGGGACGCCAGAGCGGTCATCTAGTTCTTCCCTCGCTCGATCAAATTCACGAAATCCTGCATGAGCTCTTCCGGCTCCGATGACGCAAACCGGTCGCGGAGCCGGCGTTCCGCCAATTGAAAAGCAAGCTGCGCAGTACGGCCCCGGACCTGGCGCGCGCCCTCCTTGCGGAAACCTTCAATTTCGGCCGCGACGTTGTGCTGGATATGTTGAACCTCCATTTCGGTCTCGTGACGAAAATGTTCGTGGCCGCGCTCGCGTTCAATGGCGGCCTGGTCGCGCAATTTCTTCACTTCAGCGGCCAGGGTAGCCATCTTCCGATCGATTTCCGAATAGCGGAATTCGGCCTCAATCTTGAGACCGGTGGCATCCTGAATCGCTTTCTGAATACTGGCTGAGCGAGCGTTGAAGAAAGCCGGCGCGTATTTCCAAATCAGATAACCAAGCCCTATGGCGAAGAGGGCTGTATTGATGATCTTCCACCAGGTGACCGCATCGAGCGCGGCAACTTCCTGCTGCTGCGTTTCCTGCGCGAAAACGTAATGCGCGCCGGCGAGAAACAGAATCGCCGCGCAAATCGAGAACCGAAGCCGGGCTCGCACTACGCAGCTCTCCGCCGCAGAAGTGAACTCACAATGTGCTCGCTCAGCATCTCGACGCTGGCGTTCAATTCCGCCTGAGCTCTCTCGGCTTCCTGCGCGATTTCGTGTCTCGCCTGCTCGATCTTCGCGTCGGCTTCCGCGCGCGCCTGGGCAATCGCCCGCACCTGCTCCTCGGCCCACTTTCGGCGCAAGGCTTCGTTCTCCTCATGGATTTCAGCGCGGGCTATCTTGAGGGCGTGCTCGAATTCGGACGTCTTCTTTTCGGCGGCTTCAAAGGCCCGTCGCGCGAGCTCTCGCACGCCCTCCGTCGCCTTCTTTCGTTCTTCCAGGATGTTCGCCAGCGGCTTGAAAAAGACGCCTTTTAGATACCAGGTCAGAACAATAAAGAAGAGGATGGTGGGAATCGATTTTACGAGGAGGTCACCTAACTGGCGTAGCGTCTCATCCATCTGATTTTCTAACTTGGAAAGGAGAGCATCAGCCCGCTCGCAAACCGAGCGTAGTACTGCCGTTGCGGGCTTATCTCTACTAAATTTACGCTAACATAGGCCATTTTCGCGGGTCAATTCGATACTATACCGATTTATGGCTCGCCTACTTCTGATAACCTGCATTGCGCTATCCGGGGCTCTCCTTCCTGGCCAGATTCCAAATCCAGCCGATGAAGCCTCCCAGCTGCCCTGGTCAACTCATTACCAAAATCCGCTTTCACTCTACGATCCAAAAACCGGGCCGGTGGTGAGCTGTCCCGATCCGGCCATGATTAAGCAAGATTTTGAGTGGTTCGATGTCTGGTATCTCTATTGCACCGGCGACCCGTTGAACTCGAATGACCAGGACGCAAATGGAAACCTGAAGGGGCACCTGATCACGTCCTACTTTTCCCTCGACCTGATTCACTGGACCTATATCGGCGATGTGCTCAAAACGATGCCTGCCTGGATCGGCAATGCGAGCTCGAATCTGTGGGCGCCGGCGATCAAACACTTCAATGGCAAGTACTATCTGTATTACACTGCGCCGAATACCGTTGCCGGCGGCTCGGCGATCGGCGTTGCGACGAGCAAAGACCCTGCCGGACCATGGATGGACAACGGGAGTCCCGTCGTGCCTCCCGAAAACAATCCATATAATGGCGCCCCTGGGCGCGCCGTAATTGACCCCGACGTTCTTCAGGACGATTCAGGGCAGCGCTATATCTCTTATGGCAGTTTCAACGGCGGCATCAGCATCCGCAAGCTCTCGGCGAACGGACTGACCTCGGACCCATCCTCGGAACAGCAAATCGCCATCGACAACATGTATGAAGGAGCAAGCTTTTGGAAGCTATGAAGGAGCAAGCTTTTGGAAGCATGACGGCTATTATTACCTCTTTTTATCGACCTCGACGTGCTGTGACGGGCCGCTGAGCGGTTACAGCGTTTACGTGGGCAGATCACAAACTCCGACCGGGCCGTTCATTGATAAGGACGGCGTTCCGCTCCTGACCTTTGCTCCGGGAGGTTTCATCTCGATTGCGGCGAATGGAAATAAATGGGTCGGGCCAGGAGGCAATGTCGTCTTCGAAGACGATTCTGGACGGGATTACATGTTGTATCACGCGGTCAACAGCCTCAGCCCTTATTTCGATGGCTATCCCGGCATGACACGGCGTCCCGTGCTGATGGATCCCATCGATTGGATCGACGAATGGCCCGAAGTGCGGGGCGGATATTGGGTGTCCGCGACGAAGCAGCCAGGGCCCGCCGCGCAACGTTGGGAAGTGAATTTATATGAACCGGAGGTGAGGCCCTACGATGAACCGGGCGCTGAGATCGAGGCCTTGTCGGATGAGTTCAACTCGAAATCTCTCTCAAAGCAATGGCATTTCATTCACGCGAACGCGAATAACACTTACGTGTTGACGGGCAGCGCTTATCAGGTCGAGACCATGGGCCCGGATGAGAACAGCGATCCGCAAGGCGTTTCGATTCTCGGAGAGCCGGCGCCTGAAGGCGATTATCTGGTCGAGACCAAGGTGACTACGAGCGTTCCCTTCGACAACTCCTGTTGCTACAACTACGCTCAAGGGGCGCTGTTTATCTACGGCAACGATCAAAACAGCATCAAGCTCGATGTCGTTCCTATTTGGGATACGCGCCAGACGGAGTTCGGGAAGCAGATCGGACCAGTTCCGCAGAACTATCCCACGTACGATCACATGACAGTCGGCCCTCCCGCGGCCACGACCTGGCTTCGCATTGTCAAGCGCACGGGGGACAACGGTCTTGAACTCTATGAGGCTTACACCAGCAATGACGGAACGCATTGGATCCGTGGCGGAACCTGGCGGCACAATCTGGGCCGCGCCGCGCAGATCGGCATTGCCGCTGAGAACACTGCGGGTTTCACTATGGATTTTGACTATGTGCGAGTGTACCGGCTGAAGAAGGGATGAAGAGCCAGTAGGCAACAAAGTGTGCGGGCTCAGTTTAGGGACGAGTTTATCGAACAGCTTGCGGGTCTCCAGAGAGGCTTTAGAGGCGCGTTTACGAATGTCCGAGAAACGGTCGTTTTAAGGATCTTCTGCAAACTAGCTGGTACTATTCACTTCGGAGCGCTGCATTCGAATCCATCCGTGAAGCCGTCCATGCGGGGGCTAGCGTTGAAAGCATAACCGTCACCCCCATCGCGAGAGCGGCAGCCGCATACAGCCGTGGATCGAGGGGCCTCACTGTAAAAAGCTCGGATTTCAGCAATTCACCCAATCCCACCGAAAGCAAGAGTCCAATGACGCTGCCGATCAAAGCCATGAGTGCGCTTTCCATCAACACTTTCGTACGCACATCGCTGGGCATCGCCCCGAGGGCAATTCGGATCCCGAACTCACGCCGGCGATGGTTGACAAACCCCGCAAGAACGCCATACGTTCCGATTCCGGCGAGAATACAGGCGACCACTGCGAACAAAATAAGGGCAGCAGTCCCAACCTTTGCCTCAACAAAGTGGTATCCAACGTTTTCCTCCATGGTCATTACATGCGCGATAGGAATGTTATGATCAAACTCACCAATGACTCGCCGGAGCAACGACAAAAGCGGGGAAGGGTCCGCTTTTGATCGAATTACAACAATGGCATCCGTGTTGTAGTCCTGAGTGACTGGCAAGAAGATTGTGGGACGGGTGGGTTGCGCAGGATCACGGTACACGTAATTCCGGTGTACGCCTACGATGGAGCGCCAACTGCCATCGATTCGAACTTTAGCTCCGATTGGGTCGCGGCCCTTAAGATATTCATCGACGAACTTCTGATTCACGATCAACACCGGCATCGCCGTTTGTGTATCGGACCATTCGAATTCGCGACCTTTTGCAATCGGGATGCCGAGAGTTTTCAAATATCCGGGGCTCACAGTATCCACAATGATGGAGAGTGGATTGTCCGGAGGGGCGGAATAGCCTCGAACCTCTATTTTTCGACGATTGCCTCCACCCGAACCGTTCATTGGAAGAAATGTCGTCCACGCAGCGGATTCAACGTGCGGGAACGACTCGAGCCGGCGGATGGAATCTTCGTAAAAAACTCGTCCACGTGCTTCATTCACGCCGGCAGCAGAGAGGTCCACTTCAGCGGTGAGGATGTTCTTGGTCTCGAAACCACGATTGGCATGGATCACTTGGCCGAAAACCGCGACCGATGGCGATCTTCGTATTCAAAACGTTAAAATAAGTTCCTGAGACGATGCCGCCCGTCGTCATCACTGTGGATCTGCCGTCACTTACCGCAAGGATCTCCATTTCGTGGGCGAAGAGGCCGGTGAAGAGGCGGCTGTGATCGCGGATGTAGACGAAATCCTGATAAGAGTTGGAATAGCCGTCGCCAAATTTATAGGCGGCGTTGATGGTGACGAGATGGCGAGCATCGGTCACGCCCGGCAACGGATTTAAATAAACGGCTTTTAGCCAGGTAAATATAGTGGTGTTGAGGCCAATACCGATTGCAAGCGAAAGAACGACAACCGTTGCGAAAGCAGGACGCTTGCCGCAGGAGCGCAATGCGAATCGGAGGTCCTGCAGAAGTTTTTCGACATGAGGGAGTTTGCGCTGATCGCGATAT
>JBAUUG010000254.1:0-43473 GCA_049582585.1 Bryobacteraceae bacterium
TGATCATGGCACCATATCCCGGCGCCGACAACGTTCAGCGCGAGAAAAACCTGTTCGTATTCACCTGGATGCCTAGACAACTTTTGAAAAGCTTGCCGCGTTGGTAGATCTCCGCGCTGCGCTCGCCAGCGCGAAAGACGCGCGTCTCCTCTGTACTCGGGTACAAAACCCAGACTTCGCTGCAGCCGAATTGAAGGTACTGATTCGTTTTTCGCTCAATATCTTCACGGGTGTTTGACTCAGAGACGATTTCCACCGCCACGAGAGGCGCTTCGCGCAGCATGCCTTCGGGCAAGTCCGTCTCTTCAGAAGGAACAGCGCACACCGCCACATCGGCTCCACGCACCGTGGGGCGGTCCTCTGTTTCGTCGAGAATGAAACCTGCATCGCCGCAGAGCACGGTGAACTTATTTGGATCCAAGACCCGATCCAAATAGGTTGTGATTCGGGCCATAAGGAATGCGTGACGTCCACCGGTGGGAGACAAGGCGATCAGGTGTCCTTCATCCAATTCGTAATGCGTGCCATCTGGTTCCCGTTCGGGCAGCCTGAGAAAGTCCTCGAGACTCAGCGTAGTGCGGGCGACCATACTATATGTTCAATTGTATTGCCCGAATGCCTTCAAGGATTTACGGCAGTGTTTCGTGGTTCTGTAACAGTGACCAGGTCGGCAGCTATTCGCTTTAATTGGCCGCAGGCGGCGAAGATGTCCCGGCCACGCGGCTTTCTGACGAAGCACGGCATGGCGCGGCGAACGATGGATTGAAAGGCGGCGACGCGCGTTGGATCCGGCATTTGGAAGGGGATGCCGGGGCCGGGGTTTAATGCGATCAGGTTCACTTTGCAGCTCAGGTTGGAGAGGAGGCGAACTACGCGTCTTGCATCAGCGTCTGTGTCATTCACACCTTTGAGCAATACGTATTCGAAGCTCAGCTTTTCCCAAGCGCGAAGCGGGTATGCCTTGCACGCCGCGATGAGATCTGAAAGATGGTACTTACGGGTGATGGGCATCAGCTCGCGCCGCTGTTCTTCGGTCGAGGCGTTGAGCGAAACTGCCAGCTTGGGGCGCACCTCGGCGCGTCCGAGCTCTTCAATTTTGGGAACGATGCCGGAGGTGGAGAGCGTGATGCGCTTCGGTGACATCGCGATCCCGCTCTGGTCGGTCAGAAGCCGTGTCGCTTTGAGCACGTTGTCGAGATTGAGCAGCGGCTCGCCCATACCCATCATCACGACGTTCATTCGCGCGTCGGTGGCACGCAATCCGTTTTCACGCGCGACGTATAGGACTTGCGCGACGATTTCACCTGCGGTGAGATTGCGCTCCAGACCCATTAGCGCGGTGAGACAGAATTTGCAATCCACAGGGCATCCGACCTGGCTCGAGATGCAGATGGTATCCCGGCGCTCTTCGGGCATGAAGACGGTTTCAACGGTTCGATTGTCTTCTAGCCGGAGGAGATACCGGCGCGTGCCGTCGACGGAATCATAGCGGCGCTCGCGGCTGGGCAGCCCTAGGGAGCTGGTTGTAACTAGTCGATGGCGAAGGGCTTGTGGTAGGGTCGAAATATCCGATAAATTCGCCACTTGTTTGCGATAGAGCGCGTCATATAATTGCCGGGCGCGATAGGTGGGCTGCTCCGGACCAAGCAGTTTCTGCAGGTCCGAAAGCTCCATTCCGACCAGTGTTCGGCTCTCAAGTACTTGCAACATCTGGTTTTAGTGTATCGCCGCTGAGCTTTAACGATATGGTTTTGGCAGCTCCGAATGTCCGCGAGATTGACCGCGCAACGCTCCCGAACGGGATCCGAATTGTGACGGAAGCGATGCCGTACGTGCGTTCGGTTTCGCTCGGTGTCTGGATCGGCAGCGGCTCGCGAATTGAACACGGCCCGGAGAATGGGATCTCGCACTTTATTGAACACATGGTGTTCAAGGGAACGAAGCATCGTTCTGCGGAAGACATCGCGCGGTCTGTCGATTCGGTGGGCGGAGGGCTGGACGCTTTCACCAGCAAAGAACTGGTCAGCTTCAACACGAAAGTGATGGACGAGCATCTGCCCCTTGCGCTCGACATTCTGGCCGATTTGGTTTTGAACCCGGTGTTTCGTGAAACCGATATTGAACGCGAAAAAGGCGTGATTCTCGAAGAGATCAAGATGGAGGCCGACCAGCCGGAGTTTGTCTTGCACGAGACTTTTATCAGCAATTTCTGGAGAGGTCACGGGCTGGGCAAGCCGATATTAGGGACCAAGGACACGGTGAAGAAATTCGGGCAGGAGATGCTGTTCGACTACTACCATCGCGTTTACTCGCCGCATAATATTTTGATCACGGCGGCAGGCAATCTCGACCATGATTACCTGGTGAATCTGATTCGAGATAAGTTCGCGGGCTTGAGCGACCGGGGCGCTGTGCCTCGGGATTCCGCTCCGAAATCCCATGCACCTTTAGTTCTGAAGAAGAAAGAATCGCTGGAGCAGGTTCACATCGCGATAGGGGTTCCCGCGTACCCGCTCGCCCATGAATTGCGCTTCCCGCTTTATGTTCTCAATACGGTGCTTGGCGGTGGAATGAGCTCGAGGCTGTTCCAGAATATCCGCGAAAAGCAGGGGCTTGTTTATTCGGTTTACTCGGAACTGAATCTTTTCAGCGATACCGGTTGTTTCACGGTCTACGCCGGCACGGGCGTTGAGACAGCGAAGCAAGTGGTTACGTCGGTGATCCAGGAATTCCGGGAGATGCGAGACGATCTGATCGGCGAAGATGAGCTGCAGCGCGCGAAGGACCATCTGAAAGGCTCGTTGATGCTGAGCTTGGAATCGACGTCCAGCCGCATGTCCAATCTCGCGCGGCAAGAGCTATATTTCGTGAATTTCATGTCACTCGATGAGATGTTGGAAAGCATCAAGTCAGTTACCCGCGAGGAAGTGCAAAGTATTGCGCGGGAATTCTTCCGAACCGAGAATATTGCGTTGGCGATGCTGGGGAGAATCGGGGACGTTCAGGTTACGCGAGAGGATCTGGCTTGTTAGGCGGCTCGTTGAGCGCGGCGAGCTTCTCATCCAAATATTTCAGGGAGCGCTGAAGCTGCTCGCAGTATTTGGGATTCGTAGCCGCAGCCAAATCCTGCAAAACTCTGGTTCGGGAAAGCTCGATGCTCTCGCGTTCCTTCTGAAGTTTCATTTCGCCGGCGCTGATCTGAGCTGCTTTGGACTCAGACTCGCGGCGCTCGGCTGCCTCGATCTGCGACTCGACAGCCTTGCTTTCCCAGCCGCGCGCCATAGCTCTAGCTTGGCACACACGCTTCAATTTCCAGAATTGACGCTGCTGTTATCCTGAGGGACAAAGACGCCGAATCCAGCCGTTTGTCGATGTCAAAACTGCGCTACACCACACTACGTTACATCACGCCGCACGGCATAACTGTCACCCGATCAGCTTCGAAGATTCCGTATACACGGGGTTTGGGTCACCTGTTGAAACAGCTTGATACCAAGCGCGGGATTTACTTTTCATCGGGGTATGAATATCCGGAGCGTTATTCGCGTTGGGATTTCGCGAGTGTCGCGCCGCCGCTCGAGATCATCGGTCGGGGCCGGAACCTTGAATTCAGCGCGCTGAACAAACGCGGCGAGGTTCTGCTGGATCTGCTGGAGCCCTTATTGGCGGGTCATGCGCATCAGAACGCGTATTGGCGAACGCCGTACTCAATCGCGCTGAATCTCAAACCTCTGGCCGAGAAGTTTTCCGAAGAAGAACGGAGCAAGCAGCCGTCGCCCTTTTCAGTTTTGCGGACGCTGGTTGAAGAGTTCCGGCATTCTGAGGACTCGCGCCTGGCTCTGATTGGCGCGTTCGGCTACGATCTGCTTTTGGAATTCGATCCCATTCGATTGCGACTGCCGCGCGACGGGCACAAAGATCTTCATCTGTACTTGTGCGACGACATTTACTTTATGGATCGCAAGAGGGAAGCGATCGAGCGATTTCAGTACGATTTTGCGGGTGAGGGGAAGGATACTGCGGGGCTTGCGCGGACATCTCCGCGGGTCAAGAAAGCGCAGGCTCGCGCCGGGTCAACGGAGATTGTCTCCGACCACACGCCGGAAGAATATGTGGGCAAGGTGGAGACGGTGCGCGAAGGCATGCGGAAGGGCAACTATTACGAAGTAGTGCTGCGGCAGACCTTCAGCGCTCCGTTCAACGGAAGCCCTTCCGAGCTTTTTCAGCGTGTCCAAAAAGCGAGCCCGAGTCCCTACGAATTCATCGTTCAGATGGGCGATGAACAACTGGTCGGCGCGTCTCCGGAAATGTTCGTACGGGTGGAAGGCGATTCGGTGGAGACTTGCCCGATCGCAGGCACCGCGCGACGCTCGGGCGATCCGCTGCGTGACGCGGAAAGCATCCGGGAGTTGCTGAATTCGACCAAAGAAGAATCGGAGCTGACTATGTGCAGCGACGTGGACCGTAACGATAAATCGCGCGTCTGCATTCCCGGGTCCGTGAGGGTGATCGGGCGGCGGCTGATTGAATCGTATGCAGGTCTCTTTCATACGGTGGATCACGTGAAAGGCACGCTGATGGACGGCTTCGATTCGCTCGATGCATTTCTGACGCACATGTGGGCGGTCACGATTATCGGGGCTCCAAAAAAGGCCGCTGCACAGGCGATTGAGGACCTCGAGAATGATGCTCGCGGGTGGTACGGCGGCGCGATCGGAATGTTGAGCCTGAACGGCGACATCAATACAGGGATAACGATTCGAACCGTTCATTTGAAAGACGGGATCGCGCGCTACGCGGCTGGCGCAACGCTTCTGTACGATTCCGAACCGGCTGCCGAAGACGAGGAATGCCGGCTGAAAGCGACGACGTTCTTTCGCGTTCTTTACCCTGCGCTTGCTTCGCGCGAGGAGGGGCGTGACACGCGCAAGGTGGGGGAAGGCGTGCATTTATTGCTGGTCGATAACGATGACTGCTTTATTCACACGCTTGCCAATTACGCGCGTCAGACTGGGGCGACGGTTTCCACTTATCGATCCAACGTGGCTCTGGAGGCGATTGAGAGCGTAAGGCCCGATATCGTTTTGATCTCGCCGGGACCGGCTCGTCCGACGGATTTCGGCGTGCCGATTCTGGTTCAGGAATTGGCGGAACGCGGCATTCCGATTTTTGGAGTCTGTCTGGGATTGCAGGGGATTGTTGAAGCTTTCGGCGGGAAACTGGAAGTGCTGGATTATCCGATGCACGGGAAGAGCTCGATGGTGACACATGATGCTCAAGGCGTTTTTCGCGGGATTCCGTCGCCGTTTCGCGTGGGACGGTATCACTCGCTATATGCGAATCGGGACAGCTTCCCGGCGTGCCTGGAAGTGACGGCTGAATCGGAAGACGGCGTGATTATGGGCGTTCGGCATCGCGATTTGCGGATTGAAGCGGTGCAGTTTCATCCTGAGTCGATTTTGACGCTGGAGCGGGATTGCGGGCTTCGGCTGATGGAGAACATGATTGAGAGTCTGGCGCGCATCACGGTGGGAGCGGGGCGAAGCTAGCGCGCTTGCCTGAAAAGAAAAGCGTAGCTGTTGTCGGCGGAGGGCTTGCCGGTTTAGCCGCCGCGGTTGCGCTTGGCTCGGCAGATTACCACGTTACTGTTTATGAAGCGCGGCCGTTTCTGGGTGGCCGGGCGACATCCTATCCGCTCAATGCCGCCGATGAAAATAGCCCGACTATCGACAATTGCCAGCACGTGCTGTTGCGCTGCTGCACGAATCTGATCGACTTCTACAAGCGGCTTGGCGTGGAAGACCGCATCCAGTTCTATCGCGAGTTTTATTGGATTGAACCGGGCGGGCGTCTTTCCGTTTTGCGAAGGGGCGCCCTGCCGGCGCCTCTGCATTTCACGGAGTCTTTCGCGCGGCTGCGATTTCTTTCGTGGCGAGACAAGGTCAGCATCGGAAGGGGACTGGCTGCCGTGAAGCGCGAATACGGCAAGCGGACCGATCTCGACAAGATCACGATGCTCAAGTGGCTCCGCGAGAAGAAGCAAACTCCGCAAGCCATTGAGCGATTCTGGCGGCAAGTGCTGGTGAGCGCGGTCAGTGAGGATCTCGAACGGATGGCAGCGATTCACGGACTGCAAGTTTTCTACGTTGGTTTTCTCGCTCGCGCGAATGGATACGAAATGGGGGTTCCAGCGGTGCCGCTGAGCGAGCTTTATTCAGAAGATGCATGGTCGCGGTATCCGCAGGTGAGAATCATGCATCGCGCGCCGGCGCAGCAGGTGCGGATAGAGGATGGCCGGGTAATCGGAGTCATCGTGAATGGCCAATGCGTGACCGCCGATGCTTATGTTCTGGCTGTTCCGTTTGAGCGAGTCGCTTCGCTGGCGCTGGGGTTGCCGATTGATCTCTCCGCGTTGACACATTCGCCCATAACGGGAATCCATCTATGGTTTGACAGAAAGGTCACTGATCTGCCGCATGCCACGCTGCTCGATCGCACAATCCAGTGGATGTTCAACAAGCATGAGGGCCGGCACATTCAATTAGTAGTCAGCGCGTCGCGAAGCCTGATCGAGATGCCGCGCGCGGAGGTGATTGACCTCGCGCTCAAAGAGCTGAAGGAGTTTTTTCCGGCCGTTGCGGAAGCGCGGTTAGAACGGGCGCACGTCGTCAAGGAAGTGCGCGCGGTGTTTTCGGCCGCGCCGGGATTGGAGGATCGGCGGCCGGTTAGCAAGACTGCTATTTCGAACTTGTTTTTGGCCGGGGATTGGACTCGTTCCGGGTGGCCGTCGACGATGGAAGGGGCGGTGCGGAGCGGGTATTTGGCGGCTGAAGCGGTGTTGAGGGAATTTAAGTGAGTGCGTCGTTTTTGGCAGCGGAACTTAAGACTCCCGCTTCAGACAGAATCTGTCGGAGTGTCCCGAGACGAACTCGCTTATGATCCGGCCCAACGACACGAGCATCGGGACTGACACGTTTGAGAATGATATGGCTACCTTTTTGCCGCCTAGTAATCTATCTCCTCCAAATAGTGGGCGTCCGGCCGCTCCTTAACAGTCGCGGTTCTGAAACCGCTAGCGCTGATTTGCTTTTAGAATCTTCTTTCGGAGCCTGATCGATTTTGGCGTTACTTCGACCAGCTCGTCTTCGCGAATAAACTCGATGGCCTGTTCGAGATTCAGGAGCTTCGGAGGGACGAGGCGAATTGCTTCGTCGGAGGTGGATGCACGCATGTTGGTCAGTTTTTTCTCTTTGACGATATTTACATCCAAATCGCTGTCGCGCGAATTCTCACCGACAATCATTCCTTGATACACCTCGGTGGTGGGTGAAACGAAGATTACGCCGCGCTCCTGCAAGTTGAAGATGGCGTAGCTGGTTGCCAGGCCCGGCCGGTCGGCGACGAGAGATCCGGTGGGGCGCATCTCGATGTCGCCCTGCCACTCGATGTAGCCGTGGAAGAGCGAGTTCATGATTGCGGTTCCTTTGGTGTCGGTCAGCATCTCGCTGCGCATGCCGATCAATCCGCGCGATGGGATCAGGAATTCGAGTCGCACACGGCCCGAGCCGTGATTGACCATTTTCGCCATCTTGCCCTTGCGCTTTCCGATTTTTTCGATGACTACGCCGATGAACTCCTCCGGGCAATCGATCACCAGGTCTTCAAGCGGCTCATGCAGCACGCCATCGATTCTGCGCGTCAGGATTTCAGGCTTTCCGACCTGAAGCTCGTAGCTTTCACGGCGCATCATTTCGATTAAGATTGCGAGCTGCAACTCGCCACGGCCCATCACTTTGAAAGCATCAGGACCACCCGCTTCTTCCACGCGAATTGAGACATTCGTGAGCAGTTCTTTGTCGAGGCGGTCCCGGAGGTTGCGCGAAGTGACGTACTGACCTTCCCGACCCGCGAAAGGCGAGTTGTTGACGGTGAAGGTCATCGCGATGGTGGGTTCATCGATCTGAACGTTCGGCAGAGGCCTAGGCGTTTCGGCGCTGGTGATGGTTTCGCCGATCGTGATTCCTTCGACTCCGGCGATCGCGAGCACATCGCCGGGCGTACCTACCGTTTCGTCCACACGCTTCAAGCCCTCGAAGGAGTAGAGCTTGGTAATTCGGGTCTTCTGCAGTGAGCCATCGAGCTTGACGATACCCACTTCATCTCCGTACCGGAGGGTGCCATTGAATACACGGCCGATGGCGAGACGACCGAGGTAATCGCTGTAATCCAGATTCGCGACCAGAAGCTGCAGCGTGCCGGCGGGATCGCCCGTGGGTTGAGGAATGTGCTTCAAGATGGTGTCGAAAAGCGGTTGCAGATTATCGCTTTCTTCGTTCGGATCAAGCTTCGCAATGCCGGCCTTCGCGTTGGTATAGACTACGGGAAAGTCGAGCTGATCTTCAACCGCATCGAGATCGATGAAGAGATCGTAGATTTCGTTCAAGACCTCTTGAATGCGCGCGTCGGGACGATCAATTTTATTAATCACCACGACTGGCGGGAGCTTGGCTTCGAGCGCTTTCATCAGCACGTAGCGCGTTTGAGGGAGCGGCCCTTCGCTCGCGTCGACCAGCAACATTACGCCGTCGACGATCTTCAAGGCGCGCTCGACTTCGCCGCCGAAATCGCTGTGACCGGGGGTATCGACAATGTTGATCTTAGTTCCGTGATAGCGCACGCCGGTGTTCTTGGCCAGAATGGTGATGCCGCGCTCGCGCTCGAGGTCGTTGGAATCCATCATGCGATCGATGGTCTCTTCATTAGCGCGAAAGAGACCGCTCTGGCGCAGCATTCCATCGACCAGCGTCGTTTTCCCATGGTCAACGTGCGCAATGATCGCGATATTGCGCGTGTCGATACTCCCGTCCTCTGATGGCATTCGTATGCTCTATCGTCGCACTCTATGCGAACCTTGTAAGGCAATGGCGACGGACGAGCAGCTGCCTACGGTGGTGATTGTGGGGCGTCCCAACGTGGGGAAATCGACTCTGTTCAACGCGATTCTGGGGAGTCGCCGCTCGATTGTCGGAGACGAGCCGGGGATAACGCGCGACCGCATCTATGGGGAGGCGGAGCATCGCGGGAAGCGCTTCGGGCTAATCGATACGGGCGGCATTATCCCGAATGACGACGCCCTGATTCCGACGGAAATTCTCAAACAAGCGCATGTAGCACTCGAATTGGCTTCGCACATTCTGTATGTCATCGACGGGCGGACGGAGATCACGTCTTCGGATCGCGATCTCGCGAAACTGCTTCGGCCGTTGAATAAGCCATTGACTCTGGTTGTCAACAAGATTGACGTGAAGGCGCGGGAAGAGCTGGTTCATGAGTTCTATTCGCTCGGCTTGGGCGATCCCTTCGCGATTTCCGCGGAGCACCGGCTGGGGTTGGATGAGCTGCTCGAGTATGTGACCGGGCCGTTTCCAAGAGAAGCACCCGAGGCCGAGGCAGAGGAGGATCAGCAGCGGCGCATAAAGGTGGCGATTATCGGGCGACCGAATGTAGGGAAATCGACCATGCTGAATGCGCTGGTAGGCGCGGAGCGGGCGATTGTTTCTCCGGTTCCAGGCACCACGCGCGACGCGGTGGACGAAACGGTGGAGGAAGGGAACACCAGTTACCGGTTTGTCGATACAGCGGGCATTCGCCGCAAGGGCAAGACTACGGAGATGACGGAGAAGATGAGCGTCATTATGGCGCGCCGCAATATCAGGATGGCGAACGTCGTGCTTCTGATCATCGATGCGACGGAAGGGGTGGTTGGCTCGGACGCGACGATCGCCGGCTACGCTCACGAAGAAGGCCGGGCGGTCATTCTGATCGTGAACAAATGGGACGCCGCGGAGGGCAAGAGCAAGCGCGTGTTCACGGAAACGGTGCGCGATGAACTGAAATTTCTCGATTACGCGCCCGTGCTGTTTGCTTCAGCCAAGAAGGGGGAGGGTATTCGCCGCATTTTCACGACGGTTCGACGCTGTTTCGAAGCGGCTTCCAAGCGCGTCAGCACGGGCGCGCTGAACCGGTTCGTCGAAACGCTCAACTTCGAGGGCAATATTCGCATCTACTACATCACTCAAGCATCGATACGGCCACCCACTTTTATTGTGTTTACGGATAAGGCGGATAAGATGCACTTTTCCATTGAGCGGAATTTGATGAATCGCCTGAGGGAGCAATTTGGATTTGATGGGACGCCCATCGTGATCAAGACTAAGAGACGATAGGCTACGAGTATGGGAACCGCAGTTCACGTTTGCCTGGAGGAGTACCTCAACACCGATTATGAGCCTGATTGTGACTATGTTGACGGGACTGTAGAGGAGCGGAATGTGGGGAAAACCCGCCATAGCAGAACGCAAATGCGTCTTTCGGGTTGGCTCTACTCGCGAGAAGCGGACCACAAGAAGAAGGTTCTCGTGGAGCAGCGGGTGCAGGTCTCTTCGTCCCGCGTGCGCATTCCCGATATCTGTCTCGTAGATCCAGCCGATACAGACGAGGTTACGCAACGCCCGCCTGCGATTTGTGTCGAAATCCTTTCTCCCGATGACCGGTGGAACCGAGTACAGGACAGGCTTACGGATTTCCTGAACTTCGGAGTGCCGATAATCTGGATCATCGATCCTTATTCGAGAGAAGCGTGGATGGCGACGAAAGAAGAAGGGGCCAGAAGAGTCCAAGACGGTAAACTGCGCTGCGCGAATCTTAATCTCGAAATTGAATTGAAAGACGTACTGCCGGAAGATTAGATTCTATTCGTGCCGTAGCCTCGGAAGGGGCAAGTGTCCGAAATTTTCATATTAGAACCGGAAAATCTCGGCCGTCAACTGTTTAATGGGCACGTAGCATGCGAGATGTCAGGCCACAGGCGAGCTTCCCCAACCCCCAAGTGCAACTCCCCTCAATGCTCGCTTGTGGCCCTCGCGGCCGTGAAGTCAGGAACGTGAAGCCGAGGTAAAGTAGCGCCGTGGAGCCCACAAATACTCTGGCTTTGCCGACAGCGGAATTCGAGGCGGAGTACTTGGAAGACACGTCTCTTCAACGCCTGATTTTGGATCATTACGACCGCGAGCACGTTTCGTTGCGCCGCTATCTTTCGTTTCTCGGCGTCGACCGTGAGACCTCTCGAGAGATTGTTCAAGAGAGTTTTCTTAAGCTGCACGAGCATTTGCTTGCGGCGGGTGACCGCGGCAACTTGCGGGCGTGGCTGTATCGAGTGGCTCACAATCTAGCCCGAAACACTCAGACTAGTTTTCAGGGCAGCAAAACACATTCGCTGCCGGATGTGACAGTAGCGGGCGATCCACCGGCTCAGGCGGTTTCGGCGGAAGAAGAATTGCTGGCAGAGGAGCGTTTGAGGCGGTTGCGGGAATCGATCAATCAACTGAGCACCGCGCAAAAACAATGTCTCGCGCTGCGGGCGCAAGGATTTAAGTATCGGGAGATCGCGGAGGTTGTGAACTTGTCGGTCTCGACTGTGGGCGAAAACATACAACGTGCGGTTGAACGCCTGAAGGAATTGATATGAGCAACGGTGAGCATCTAGAAAACGAGTTACTTCTGAAGGCCCTGGATGACGAAGTATCGGGGGCGCAGATCGTTATCGTGGAGTCGCATTTATCGAAATGCGAGAAGTGCGTCCGCAAGTTCCGAGAATTGCGCGCTGTGTCTGGGGGAATCGAATCGTTGCTGGCTTCGTTTGAAGTGGAAGACGATTATCGACAACGGGATTATCTGAATCAAGAATTGGAGAGGCGCGAACGATTGAGGTCAGCGCCGCCAAGTGCAGAGCGGGTTCTGCGGCGATTTGGCTGGGGGATGGCAATCGCCGCGACGCTGGCGATCGCCACAGTGGTCATCTCGCACCGAGGTCCGCAAGCGCCGGGCCCCGCTGCCGCTGCGGAATCACAGACCGCAGAGACATTCGAAGTGGACGGCGAGACGTTTGTCGCGCTGCCGTATTCAAATCCCGAGCTGCCGATGAGCGCTCCGCATATCGTCGAGATGCAAGTGCCGGTGTCATCCTTGACCGATGCGGGCGTAATTTTCGAGCCGGTTTCGAGTGAAGTTTCGGCGCAGGATCGGTCGGTGTTGGCCGACGTGCTGCTGGGAATGGATGGCCAGCCGTTGGGCGTGCGCGTTCTGGAATAGATTTCTTGACAGTTTCTAAAGAGGAGAAAAGCATGAAAAAAAATGGATTGATGATTTTGGCCGCGCTAATTGCCAGCGCGACTGGTTACGCGCAAGTTGAAGGGCCGCCACCGGGACCACCGCCGCCTGGAGCGGAATTTGGACATCGTGTCGGGCTCGGCCCTGGGCCGCGTGGTCTAGACATGTGGAAGGTGGTCAAGGGCGCACCGTACTCGGCGGAGATCAGCGATCAGTGGGTCGAGACATTGGCTGACGGCAACACGATTCAGCGCACCACAACCGGCCGGGTAGCGAGGGACAACCAGGGACGTACGTACGTGCAGGAGACCATAACAGGCGGACCGATGTCACAAAACGGCCCAACCACAATGACTTTTATTTCGGATCCCGTCGCGGGTTACAGTTACGTTCTGAGACCAAGCAGCAAGACAGCGATTCGGCGGGCGATCAAAGCGCCACCGACCGGGGACAACAAGACCAATACGCCTCCCAGAGGAAACTCGCATCCGGACTCGGCCAACAGGGTTGAATCAGAGCTTGGCACGCAGAACATCGGTGGGGTGAACGCGCAGGGCAAGAGCGTCACGCATACCATTCCGGCGGGAGCTATGGGAAACGCTCAGCCAATCGTATCGACCAGCGAGACTTGGTATTCACCCGATCTGCAGATTCCGGTGCTCGCCAAGCGCAATGATCCGCGTACCGGACAATCCACTTACTCGGTCACGAATATTCAGCGCGGGGAGCCCGCAGCATCTTTGTTCCAAGTGCCCTCCGACTACACCATCCAAGATGCGCCGAAGACGCGGGAAGGCTGGGGCGGCGGAGGCCCGAGACCACACGGTCCGCCGCAGTAAAGATTCCGCCCGGCAGCATGTAGTAAGATCCTCCTGAGTTAACCCTCAGGAGGATTTTTTGCGTCTGCACTCGCGCTGCTTCAATACTGTCGTTTTTGCGTGTTACTTCTGTGCTGCGGCTTGGGGTGGGCCTCTTGCACCATCTCGATTGCGCTGTGAATACCTGAAAAATCCGGAGGCGGTGGATGTTGCTTCTCCGCGATTCGCGTGGGTCCTAAATCACAGTGAACGGGCGCAGACGCAGGCGGCGTACGAGCTGCAAGTGAGCCGGAATTTGAGTTTCTCGGGCGAGAGCATGTGGGATTCAGGCAAAATTTCGTCGGGCAACTTCATACAGGTGGAGTACCAGGGAACGCCGCTCTCTTCCGATACCCGGTATTTCTGGCGCGTGCGGTACTGGGACGCGAGCGGAGCCGAAAGTCCGTGGAGTGACACGGCGTCTTTCAGCACGGGATTTTTCCAGCCGACCGATTGGAGGGCGAAGTGGATTTCGGGCGGTAACCTGGTGCGGGATTCGATCGATCTTGCCAGGCCTGTCAAGCGCGCGCGCGTGTTCATCGCGGCGACCGGCTACTACGAATTGCACCTTAACGGGCAAAGGATTGGGAACCATGTCTTGGATCCAGGCTGGACGGATTACACGAAGCGCGTCCTATATTCCGCGTACGAAGTGACGCATCAGCTAAAGAAAGGCCGCAACACGCTGGCGGTCTTACTAGGCCGCGCCTGGTACGGGAAGGCGTTCCATAGCGATCCGAAACTCATCTGCCAGCTTCAAGGGGAGTATGAGGACGGCAAGAAGTTCGTTTTCACTTCCGATGAGAATTGGCGGGCGTTCAAAAGCCCGATTGTCATGGATGACATCTATGACGGCGAGACCTATGACGCCCGGCTGGAAAAAATTGGTTGGGACACAAACGAGTTTCAGGATCAGGGCGATGCGGTCAAGCTCGCCGATTTAGCCGGGTTGACGTTATCGTCGCAGATGATGCCGGCGATGGAAATCGTGGATACCCTGGTGCCTCGCACGATGACGGAAGCCGCCCCTGGTCTATACGTGTTCGATTTTGAGCAGAACTTCAGCGGATGGGTGAGGATCAAGGTTCAAGGACCGGCGGGGGCCAAGGTTCGTATCCGCTATGCGGAGATTGCAAACCCGGACGGCTCGATCCGGGTTGACAATCTGCGCGCCGCGCGCTCGACCGATACGTACATCTTGCGCGGCGATGCAAACGGAGAAGAGTATGAAGCGCACTTCACCTATCACGGGTTCCGTTACGCCGAAATCAGCGGTCTTCCGGGGGTGCCGACGCTCGATACCGTGCGTGGACGTGAGGTACATACGGCAGTCGATGCGATCGGCAATTTCGCATCGTCCAATTCGCTTTTGAACGGGATGCAGCGCATGTTCCTGTGGAGCATCAAGACAAACCTGGCGAGCGTTCCGACGGATTGCGACCAGCGTGACGAGCGCCTGGGGTGGATGGGTGACGCGCATCTCTCGGCGCAGACCGCCATTCTCAACTTCGATATGGCCGCTTTCTATACAAATTTCTTGCGCGACATCCATGACGCGCAGGGCAGCGAGGGCGAAGTGCCAAATATTGTGCCGTACATCACGCGATTCAATCCGGACCGCGTGGGAGATCCTGCATGGGGCGTGGCGTACCCGCTGATTGCGCAATTCATGTATCGGAATTACGGCGACAAACGAATTCTGGAGCAGCATTATGCGGGGCTGAAGGCGTGGGCCGACTTTCTTCATAAGCATGCGCCAAGCGGAATCATGGACTATTCTTATTTCGGCGATTGGGTGGCTATCGATCCGACGCCCAAGCTGCTGGCTGCCACGTGGGCATACATCAAGAGCGTGGATATCGTGGCAATGGCTGCCGATGTACTTGGGAAAACGGGAGACGCGGAACAGTACCGGGCGCTGGCATCCACAGTTCGAAGCGCGTTCAATGAGAAGTTTCGAAACGCTGACGGGGTTTACGCAACGGGATCTCAAGCGGCCCAGGTACTCGCCCTAGAGGCTCACGCGATGCACGGGCATGAGGAAGGCGGAGCGGTGAGCCGCTTAATTGACGATGTGAACTACTATCACAACGGCCACCTCACAACGGGCATCCTGGGAACGAAGTATCTTTTTCCCGTTTTGGCTGCTCACGGGCAGGCCGATCTTGCATATGAAGTGCTGACTCAGCCGGATTATCCGGGGTATGGCTTTATGCTGGCGCACGGCGCAACCACATTGTGGGAGCTTTGGCAGGAGCGTACGGGGCCGGAGATGAATTCGCACGATCATCACATGTTCGCGAGCGCCGGAACGTTCCTGTACAACATCCTGGCTGGTATCAATCAGGCGGAAGGCGTGGGTTATGAGAAGATCCGTATCCAGCCGCAGCTGGTGCACGGGTTGGATTGGGCTTCGGCTTCGACGGGCACGGTGCGGGGCGAGGTAGCCAGCTCATGGAAGCGAGTGGGCGCCGGGTATGAGCTCAAGATCATGATCCCGGCGGGAAGCACGGCCAGCGTGCATCTCCCAAAACTGAAGCTCTCCGATCCAGCCCTGTTGGAGAGCGGAAAACCCGTGTGGTTGAACGGGGCGGCCCAGAGCGGGATCACGGGCATCTCGTCAGTGCGCGTGACGGAAACCGACGTGGTGTGCGAAATCGGGTCGGGAACGTATAGCTTCGCCATGACAGAACGGGAGCAAATGCACGATGGGGGCGGATAAAGAGCAGCGGGCATGGAGCGCGCTCGATCAGTTTCGTATTGAGCTGCCTTCCTGGGGATTCGCGAATACGGGAACCCGGTTTGGCAAGTTCCTACAGCCGGGTGCGGCAACATCAATCGAGGAGAAGTTTGCGGACGCGGGCGAAGTACATAAGCTGACGGGAGTCTGCCCGACGATTGCACTGCATGTGCTCTGGGATTTGCCGGATGGCAAGAGCAGCACGGGCGAAATTCATGAGCTGGCGCGTAAATATGGAATTCTTCCCGGTTCAGTCAACCCGAATACGTTTCAAGACCAGGAGTACAAAAATGGCTCGCTCGGGAATCCGGATGAATCGATTCGAAGGCGCGCGCTAGAGCATTTGTTCGATAGTATTAAAATCGCCGAGCGCCTGGGCAGCCGCGATATTTCGCTCTGGTTCGCCGATGGATCAAATTATCCGGGCAGCGCGAATATACGGCGGCGCAAGAGCTGGCTCGCCGAAGGATTGAAACAGGCGCACGACAGCTTAGCGGCCGGGCAGCGCCTGTTGCTCGAATACAAACCGTTCGAGCCTTTCTTTTATCACACGGATGTGGGCGACTGGGGCATGTCGCTGCTGTTGGCGCGGTCGGCGGGCGCGGATGCGAAAGTGCTGGTAGATACGGGCCACCACTACGCCGCTCAAAATATCGAGCAAATTGTCGCGTGGCTCCTGAGCGAAGACATGCTGGGCGGATTTCATTTCAACGATCGGCGGTATGCCGACGATGACCTGACGATCGGCTCCATCGACCCTTATCAAGTCTTTCGGATTTTTCACGAAATAGCTTTTTTTGAATTCGATACCGGCGCGAAGGCGGATATCGCATACATGATCGATCAGAGCCATAACATCAAAGGCAAGATGGAAGCGATGGTGCAGACCGTGATGGCCGCGCAGGAGTTGTTCACGAAGGCGGCGATGGTGGATCACAAACGCCTGGCGGAAGCCCAGAGCAGCGCGGATATAGTTGGCGCGGAAGAATGTCTGCGAGATGCTTTCGCCACGGATGTGCGTCCAATGATTGAATCGTGGCGCAAATCGAAGGGCCTCCCGGCGAATCCACTGCGTGCTTTATATGAGAGCGGGTATGTGGAGAGCATCAGCAGTGCTCGAGCAGAAAAGAACATGGCCGCGATCTCGTCGTACGCGTGACGCGGTCGTACGCATCGCCTCACTCATCATCGTGTTCGCGGTTCCCGTAAAAGCGGCCGAGCAGTGGATCAAACTGACGACGCCTCACTTTGAGATGTACACCACGAACCGGGAGCGAAAAGCTGTAGAAGCGCTTCAAATCTTCGAAGAGGCTCGAGGCTTTTTCGAGGAGTACAGCCCTTCGAAAACGGCGCCTGATATTCCGGTTCGAATCATCGCATTCAAATCAGATAAGGAGTACAAGCCCTACACCCCTAATCCTGGCGCGGCTGCCTACTATCAGCGTGGCCACAGGCGCGATTACATTGTGATGCAGGAGCTAGGGCCTGATTTCTACGCGGGTGCAATTCATGAATATACGCATTTGTTTATCGAGCATTTGGGCCTCACCTTGCCGTTATGGCTGAATGAAGGGCTGGCGGACGTGTACTCGTCTTTGCAGCCAAAGGGCAAGCAGTTGATGATTGGAGCGCCGCCCCCGGGAAGACTGGAGGCGCTGCGGGCGTTACCGCCGCTCGAGCTTCGCCAATTGCTGAGCGTAAACCAAGAGTCGCCATATTACACAAAACCCGAGCAAATGGCACAGTTTTATGCCGAGAGCTGGGCGCTGGCTCACATGCTTTCACTCGGGAAGAACTATAAAAGCCGCTTTCCACAGTTTCTGTTGTCGGTGTCGGAAGGGAAGGGAGTTGAAGAGAGGTTCGAGGAGGTGTATCACAAGAGCCTGAGTGAAGTGGCGCTGGACCTGCACAATTATTTTTCGCAGGGAACCATCACTGTCGCACTGTTCAATACGCATCTGGATCGGAAAGAGCTGGAGCCGGAGGTAAGCACGCCTGCGCCATTCGAAATCGATTTGGTTCTCGCCGATCTGCTTTCGACGCATCCGCAAACAGCGGCTGAAGCTCGGTCGCGATTGACGCAACTCGCAAGGGAAATGCCTGACAATCCGGAAGTGCAGACCTCCTTGGGGTACCTATCCTGGCAGGAAGGAAGGCTTGACGAAGCCAAGCAGCATTTTGAGAACGCGCTGCGGGAAGGATCGAAAGATCCGCAGATGATGTTTCAGTACGCCGGCATGCTGCGCGTATCAGGCGGACCGCCGGAGCGAATCTTGAGCCTCCTCCAGCAGGCGATTGCGATTAAGCCCGACCTCCAGGACGCGCGATTCACGCTGGGCATGGAAGCGGTGAATCAGGGCCAATGGGCAATGGCGCTTTCCGCGTTGACACCCATAACGACAGTGAAGGCGGATCGCGCGTTTGCGTTTTTCTACGCCAAGGCGTACTGCGACTGGAAGCTGGGCAACGCGTCGGAGGCGCATCGTCAAGGCGATCTGGCTCGGCAGTATGCCCAGAAGCCGGAAGAGAAAGCGAGAGTCACGCAATTTCTAGAGCACTTGGACAGCAGTCCGGAGGCGCCTCGCTAAGTTGCCGTGAGCCATTCAGCGCAAAGCTTCAGCGTAGATGTGCCCGGCTCATGCGGCTGACCCAGCGCAGATACTGCCAAAGCGAGGCTCGCTCAGCCCATACGAAGCGAAAAAATGAGGCGGCGGTGATCGATTCCGCCGGTATGCCGGAGTAGGTCTCAATCCGCCAGCGAAGGTACGGAGATTGCCAGGGATGCAAGCGATAGCCTCGCGTTGCTATCCACAGGAAAACGAGCATTTAGCGGAATTTTGCGACAGGACCGCTTGCTGACGCGCGCGGCTCGGTAACTGCGGAGGCATCGGTGATGGAAATTGCGGCTGCTCGTTTATTTTCGGAATCGGGCGTTGCGTAGTATCCGGAACGCGTACGAACTACAGGCTTGCCAGGAGCGTCCACGGTCACTTTAATTTGACGATAGCTGCCATCGAGCGCCTGAATGGTGGGCGTATAGGTGATGGTGTATTGGCTTCGAATGTCGTGGGCGACTTCGACAGCAAGCGCTTGCACGTCCGCGACCTCTTTCGGATAGAAAGCTAACCCACCCGTAGCGCCGGTCAGCTCATTGAGCGCGCGCCGCGCCTTCACCGCCTCATGCTTTTCCTCATCCGTGAAAAGGCCAATGGCATAGATGAGGGTGTCGCTCTGATTCGAGCGCGTCACCACCTTCTCCAGGGAGACTGTACTCGCGTTGTCGTTGCCGTCGGTGATGATCATCAGCACCTTCTTGTCCTTTTTGGCATCAGTCTTCATGTAATCGAGCGACATGTTAATGGCATCTCGCATGGCCGTGCCGCCTCGGGAATCGATGCGAGCCAAACCTTGCTCCAGCTTGCGCGGATCATTGGTAAAGGGCACGTCGAGGAAAGCGTCGTCATTGAAGTTGACGATAAACACCTCATCCTGACGGTTGGATTCGCGAACCATAGCGAGAGCCGCCGCCTCGACGCGGGTGCGCTTGGTGGACATACTGCCGCTGTCATCGATGATGATGCCGAGCGAGACCGGAACGTCCTCTCGCCTGAAGAGCTTAACCTGCTGCGGCTGGCCATTCTCAAAAACCTTGAAAGAGTCTTTATTAAGGTTGGTGAGCAATTTCCCTTTACGGTCCGTGACGCTGGCATGCAAGACGACCAGACGAGTATCGGCGCGAAATTGAGCGAAGACACACCCGACGCAGACGCCCGCAACCAGGACGGCTATCAGGTTTGTTGGAAGGCGGCGGCAGCTCCGGCTGCTACTGAGTTGGCGCATAATATCCGAGGCGGAAGTAGGCCCTCAGCGGAGGAAGCCCACGCGGCTGATTGAGTTTCACCTGAACGCGGCGATACTTTCCATCCCGCTCTTTGTTTCTCGGCGTGTAGCCCAGGATGTATTCATTCCGAAGCTCAATACCAATTTTTGCGGCTATGTCGGGAAGTTCGGCCACGTTTTCAACCGCGTACTCGCGGCCGCCCGTTTGTTCGGCCATTTCATTCAGAAGATTTGGGCCGGCGGCTTCTTCCGGAGTTCGGCCGCGATTGGCCATGGATTCAAAAATGCCGATGGCAAAGATCTGGACGTCGGCTTCGCGAACCGCACTCTTGATCTCCGTTTCCGTGTAGCGGCTGCTGTTGTCGCCGCCGTCAGAAATAATCAGAAGCGCCTTACGAGGGTTATGCGCTTTTTTCATTTCATGCATGGCGAGATACACGCTATCGAGCAATGCAGTGCGTCCTCTCGATTGAGTGAACGTTAGAGTGCTCTGAATCTTGTCGGTGTCGGTCGTGAACGGCACGGTCAGCTCGGGGCGGTCATTGAATTGAACCAGAAAGAATTCGTCTGAAGGATTGGCGGTCTTGAAGAACTCCGCTGCCGCTTGCCGCGATTTCTGCAGCTTGGAGCCCATACTTCCGCTGGTGTCAAAAACCAGCCCGATGGAAATGGGCGCGTCTTCGCTCGAAAACTGCGTGATTTGCTGCTCGACCTTATCTTCAAACAGGCGGAAGTGCTCCTTTTCAAGGCCGGTGACAAAGCGGTTCAACGGATCGGTGACGGTAACGTTGATCAAGACCAGCGTCTTGTTCGCGCGTATCTCAGCAGGTCGAGAATTGACGGTCGGAACAGTCGAAGCAGGTGTCCGGGACTCAATCGCGACGGGCTCGTCGGGAGCAGCCGGACGGGGCTTATCGGCCTGGGTTTGCGGAACGTCGGCACCCGCCGATTGCGCGAAAACCGATCCGCAGCCGATCCCGCAGAGCAGCGCCAGGAGGCCTAACGTTGAACAATGGCACGAATTGCGTCCAAATCGGGCGATGGGGGGATAAATGCGAGACAAGATGAGCGTCCGCATGTCTGAATTGTTACTTTCTGACCTTGATCATAGCATCGCGAATGTTGGTCAGCCCCAGGTCAACTTACATTCAGGTAAGTTGTATACGCCTCATCCTGAATCGCGGTGAAGGGGCGGAGCAGCAAGGCTCCTGAAGCTGTTTCAGCGCGCCACGTGGTCTGCCCGGGAATTTGTACCGCGGAGAGCAGTTGCCCGCGGGTTAGCGAAGGCGGATTCTCCGCGATGGCAAACAAGACGACAGGCCCTCGCAGCAGGGCGACGGTGCCGGGATGATTGGGATCAATAGCTTCCAGGCGCATGGGCAACGCAAGCTCCAGATCAATGCGATCTCCATCTTTCCATCTGCGTTGAAGAGTGGCGAAGCCGTTCTGAATAGACGCCGAGACCGGCTCACCGTTTACTCGAATCCGCTGAGCCGGTTGCAAACTCCACGCTGGGATTCTCAGGCGAAGGGCGAAGCTCGAGGGATGCGAGGCCTGCACTCGCATTGCGATTTTGCCTTCAACGGGATAATCTCCCGTCTGCGTCAATACGAGTTGCGCGCCGTCCGAGCCGATCCAACGGAGAGTAGACGCCAGATAGAGATTCACAAACACGCCGCCCGCATCGTGGAAGTAACCAAGTATGCGGTAGTCAGCGGCTACTTGCGGCAAGGTGCCTGAACAGCAGGGCCACGCGTCAGGGAAGTAAACTTTGGCGCCCGGGGAATGGTAATCGGAGTAGTAGAATGCTCTGCCATCCGGCTCCAGCCGCTTAGCCCCCGATACAGTGTTGTACAAGACGCGCTCCATACTGTCGCCATAGCGGCCGTCTCGCGTCACGCGGAGCAGGTAGCGCGTCAGTTTGAAATGCGCATAGCTGCCGCAGGGCGTTTCAAATCCGCTATGCGTGCCGGTCAAGCTGGCGTAAAGCTCGCCGCTCGCAGGCTCCTTAAAGCTTTCACTAGGTCCCCATCCGCCGGTGGCAAAACTCTGGCCGGCGGTGATCATGTCGAATGCATTGCTCGCGGCAAGGAGATGCTTTCGGCTGCCTTCAGCGAGATACGCTTGCATTGCCGAACTCAGTGCGTTGCAAAAACTGTAGGCGTGATGATGGGCAAGCACATCTTTGTTTTCAGAGAGCGGATCGAAATAGGTTTGGTCAAGCAGGAATCGGTGAGCAAGTTTGCGATACCGTTCGCCGGCCCCGCGTTCCCAAGCAAGATAAAGGTTCTCCGGAAGCGTGTAGGACTCATCCCACGTATAGTCGTTCGTAGTGTTTTCACCTATGGACGCGCGCCAACGGCGTTGGGGCTCGTCTCGATCAAGCGCGTGCGGCGGCAGGTGCGGCTCAGCGGCGTCGGTGGTGCGATCAAGAAGCTGGTACGAGTTGGCCACGCCCGCGAACTGATGCGCGTCGATCAGGCCGATCACCATCTTGTCGTAGTTATAAGCCGGGAAGCGGAAGTTTGTGTAAAACCGGCCGGAGATAGCCGGCTCGTAGAGCGCGAGCAGCCGCTCTAATCGGGCTCGAGTGGACGCGTCGTGATTTACGGCATATCCGCGCGCCAGCGCCGAAATCCATTGACCGAAACAGTGAGCGGGCGCGAACCCATGACCGCCGCTTTCGGTTTTGTGCAAGGGCACTTCGTCATACCAGCCCCCGAGGTCAGGGCCGGGCGCGGGTAGCCCGGCGCGCAGACGCCAGGGCTTAAGCAAACTATCTTCGTTCAGCGCCTTGAGGATCGATTGCGTCTGCTCGAACTGGGTTTGGGCGGGCCCAGGGGCGAGATCGACATCGCCGTAGCCGAACTCTTGTAACGGAGCGGCCGTTTCGCTGCTGTCCGATGCGCGAGAGCAAAGCGCAGCGGCAGAAAGGGCCGCCGATTGCAAGAACGAGCGCCGAGATCTCATCAAAACACCAGGCCATGTTCTACTGCGGCGGCCCAATCGCTTTCATCTTCAAATCCGCGAGCAGACGCTCGACTTGATCGGACTTCTCCAATGCGGCCAGCCGGTGCTCTACGCTCGGCTGCCCGGCATCTAAATGCCCGTGCCCAAGCGCATCTTCCTCAAAGACTTTCGACTTCACGCGATCGAAAGCGGCATCCGTTTCAAACTCCTTCATCGCGCTTGTACCGGATCGCACGGCTAGCCGCGCCCGGCGATGCTGCGCGATCAGCAACTCGCTCTTGGCTTTGGTTTCCGTCATCTTCTGCTCCAGCCTATGCAGAGCATCGCGCAAGATCTGAACCTGATGCGATTGATCTTCAATCTGCTGAGCGAAGTTTGCCGCGGCGTTCTCATAGGTGATCGATCGCTCGACCGCCATACGCGCCAGATCTTCTTCGTTTTTCTGGATCGCAAGCGCGGCTTTGCGCAACCAATCCTTCTGAGCTTCAAGATTCTCCTGCTGCTTCTTCTCGAGCAGATGCTGGTCGGCGATTGCAATCGCCACCTGCGTCTTCACTTGCATGAATTGATTTTGCATATCGAGGAGAAGCTGCTTCAGCAGCTTCTCGGGGTCTTCGGCCTTATCGATGAGGTCGTTCAGATTCGCTTTTATCAGTGTTGTTACTCGATCTAATAGCGGCATACAGTTCTCCTTTACGATTGATTCGCCGGCCCGTTCGGTTTCGCTTCCGCACCCGAGCGATCTGTGATTGCCCGAACCTTTCCGAATAGCTCGGACATCTGCATGCCCGAAAGAGTCTCGAAAAGAGCCGGAATCTGCGCGGCGATTTTAGTCATATCGCCCGTGACCTTGTGCATTCCGGCGGAATTTCCATCGCCCGTGGAAACGATGGTGATCTTATCGATATTGGCCAGCGGCGCAGCCAGGGCCCTCACTACTTCGGGCAAACCCGTGATCAGTTTGTCGACCACCGCAGCCTGGTTCCATTCCTGATACGCTTCCGCCTTCACGTTCATCGCTCTGGCTTCGGCTTCACCCTTCCTCAAGATGATGTCCGCGTCCGCTTCGCCTTGCAGCCGGGTAGCGGCAGCCATGCCTTCGGCTTCGATAGTGGTCTTCTGCTTCGAAGCTTCCGCGAGCATCTCAATGCGCCGCTTCTCAATCTCGGCGTTCTTCAGCACGCTTGCAATCAGCTCTTTTTCGTGACGCAGTATCTCGGCTTCCTGCACCTTGACTTCCTGCTCTTTCTCCACTTGCCGGATCTTGACCGCCTCCACCATGACCTGCTGCTGCATCATGTTCGATTGAATGTCGTAGGCTTTGTCAGCTTGCGCCTGCTGGCGTTTGATGGTCTCGACGTATTGCGCTTTTCTGATTTCGAGATCGCGCTGAGCTTCGGCTTGCGCGGCAAGCGAGAGCGCTTCCGCTAAGACTCGCTCTTGATCGGCGCCGGCCCTGGCGACGGCAGCCGCTCGCATGGCCTCCGCGCGCCTGATCGCCGTATCGCGTTCCGCTTCAGCGGTGGCAATTTCCGCATCGCGCTTGATCCGCGAGATGTCCGGACGTCCCATGTTGGTGATGTATTCGTTTTTATCGCGCACTTCCTTGATGGTGAATGAGACCACCTCCAGCCCCATCTTGCTGATATCGTCGGCGCAGGTGGCGCGCATGCGATCGCCCACCATTTCGGGCTCTTTCACAATCTGCTCGACGGAAAGCTGGCCGATAATTCCGCGCAGGTGTCCTTCCATCACCAAGCGGATCAATCCCTCACGCTCTTGATCGCTCTTCGTGAGGAACTGTTCAGCGGCGGTTTGGATGGATTCCGGATCGCTCTTCACTTTGATCTGAGCAACCGCTTCGACCGTCACAGCCACGCCCTGCTTAGTGTAGAGATCCTGTTGCGGGGCGACATCGAAGGACATCAATTGCAGCGAGAGTTGCTTGAAATTCTCCACCATCGGGAAGATCACGGTGCCCCTTCCCTTCACGATCCGGGTACCCCGCACTCCATACACGATCAAAGCCTCGTGCGGGCCTGCCTTTCGATAGAGCGTAGCCATGGCCATCATCAACACCAGCAGCGTGAGCACCACGACTGCGGCGATATATAGAACTTCATTCGACATTTTTGGTCTCCTTTTGCAACGATTTCGGCGACGAGCCGGACTGAGTCATTGCCTCCCAGGTGCGTACGTACGCAATCCCCTTCTCATAACGCGTCACGACCACTTCTTCACCACGTCCGATCTGTGCGCCATCTTCACTGCGCGCGGGTACCGGCCTGCGCCCGCCATCGCGAACGTAAATCACTTCTCCAACACCCTCGGGGCGGATTGTGCATGAAACGCGGCCGAGAACGCCAACCATCTCGTAATCGGCGGGATTCAATGGCTGCTCTCTCGATTGCAGGAAGCGCAGAAACGCCGCCAGAAACCATGCGCCGATCACCCCCACAAGCACCGCAATTGTCAGATCGACCAAGAATCCCAGGCCGGCGTGACGCGTCAGCAGATATCCCACGCCGCCGAACCACGCCAGAAACACGGCCGCGCAACTCGGGTTGATCATGGCGCCCATCCAACTGCTCACTCCGTCATGCGCGCCGCCTTTCACCGCGCCATGTCCATGTCCGTGGCCGGCGTGGCCGTGACCCGAATGCCCGAGATGCATTCCGCCCAGAAGCAGCGAGGCGAGACTCCACAGGGCACCGATTGCAAAACATAATAAATAAAGATCAGGCAAGCTCATATTGCAATCCCTCCTTCTTCGGCTTCAGCACCTCAGACAATCGGTCCATGAGGCCGGTGGTCTCTAGAATCTCCGCCAACAGCAAAATACACTGGCGTGTGTCGTCGTGACGTGCGATCTTCAGAAGCGCTTCGGATAATGGCGTGTCGCGCCGGAATCGCTCCGCCCCCTGTATCAGCCACAAATCCAGCTGGTCTTCTTGCATGCGCAGATCACTGATCAGCTCAGTCTGAAACCCCTCGGGATCATCGACCAGATAGCCGGGATGAACCCGAAAAAACTTGGCCAACAGCAGCCGCGTGGTGTTGGTCAAGTGCTTACGATGGCCGCTCTCTAGCTGCGAAAGATAGGGTTGGCTGAGTGAGCGGTTTAACTCCTGTTGAATTGCCGCGACCACCTCTTTCTGGGTCATTTCGCGATCCAGTCCACGGAGATGGCCTTCCACCACCCGGAGGTATCGAAGTTTATCGGCGACGCTCATATAGCAATCTGCTAATTATATATCACGATTTGCAATCAGCGTCAAGCGTTCTTCTCCAAACTAAAGTTTCATTGAATGTTGAAGTATTTAGAGGTACAACAGTGCTATGCCATACGGTAGGACATCCTGCCAAGCGAAGGGTACTACCCTGCTTCGGAGAGAACTAAAAAAGTTATACGCGCAGCGCTCAGTCGTAGATGCGGCCATACGCGATCTTGAATCCCGTCCCCGTTCAGCCGGATCGAGCGGCGAACTTCCGCAACCGGCGAACGGTTTAGAATTTTCAGGAAACCCTTGTAACCTAACAACTTGCCGGAACGCCTAGGAAAAGCGAGGGGCCGACAGCTTCCGGCATAACGACGGCCGGTATGCTTGTCGAGCAGGAACTGATTGAGAGAGCGCGGTCAGGCGAACTGTCAGCGTTCAACGAAGTGGTTCTTGCATATCGGAAGCGAATTTTAGGCATGATCTCCCGGCTGATCGGCCGTCCGGAAGACGTCGAGGATGTCGCGCAGGAGGTGTTTGTGCGGCTGTATTATTCGTTCAATCAGCTTCGCAGCGCGGAAGTCTTCGAACCATGGCTGCACCGGCTCACGGTGAATGCTTCATACGATTATCTGCGCCGGGTCAAGCGGCGGAAGGAATCACGGATGGCTGACCTACGTGAGGAGCAGGTCGTGATGGCGGATGCTTCGGCGGGGGTCAGCCGGGACGGACAGGAGCGGCAGAAGACCCAAGCGCGAGACTTCATGAATTCCTTGTTCCGGCACGTATCCGACGACGACCGGCTCCTGCTGACCCTGAAGGAAGTGGAAGGGCTGTCGTTGAAAGATTTGGAGAAGATCTACGGAGCGAATGAGAACGCTTTGAAAGTCCGTTTATTCCGAGCGCGGCAACGCGTGCTCAAAGCGTACAAGGCGGCCGAGGCGGATGGTAAATTGGATGGCGGTTGAGGCATGATGAACGACGATCTCGGATTAGAACAGTTGTTCAGGAGCTATCGGGCTGCATGCCCCGATATAGAACCGGGCTCCAGCTTCATGCCGAATTTGTGGGCCGCCATTGAAGCCCGGAATAGCTTCTGGTTCATATTTCCGCGTCTGGCTCGAACGGTGAGCACAGCCTCGGCGGCGCTCTGTCTGCTGCTTCTCGTTTTGAATCTTGCTTCGTCCGGGCGAAACGGCGTTCTCGCTCCCACATACGTCGATGCATTGATGGCCGACCACACGGCGGAAAGCACTTACTACACGGAAGCGATTAGGAAATGAAGCAGCGCAATCAGTTGGCCGCCGTCCTCCTCGCGGTCCTGCTGTTCTGTTGCGGCGTCGCGGCGGGCGTTTTGGGCGAGCGTTATTACTCCGTCAGAGGGGTAAGCGCAAAGAGTTCAGAAGGCTCGCGCCGGCACTACATATCTGAGATGGAATCCAGGCTGAAGCTGACGCCTGCGCAGGTGAGTGAGCTAGAAACCATCGCAGATGAGACGAAGGCCAAATACAAGGCCGTGCGGGATTCCTACCGCCCCGAAATGCTGAAGATCAAGCAGGATCACATCAATCGCGTGAAAGCGATTCTGACCCCGGAGCAAGTTCCCGCGTATGAGCAGCTGGTGGCGGAACGCGAACAGCGCGCGAAAGAGCAGGAAGAACGCGAGCGCCGGGAGGAGCAGAAGCACTTCCCCGGTCCATCCAAGAGCGAGAAGTAGCGGCTCGCCCGTTGCAGCAGGAAATTCTAAGTAACTGAAAGGGCGCAGTTGCGTGTCAATCCGGGTATGCGCATAAAATTATTTGCAGTCTCGGGTCTCATTCTCCTTTCGCCGCTTTACGCGGCACTCGCCGATTCCATCAGCTCGATCGACCAACTGGTGGTTTTCGGTGACAGCTTGTCTGATAACGGCAACGCTACTATTGCCAGCCATGGGGTGTATCCCGGGCCCAATTATGCGCCCGGCAGATACACGGACGGCGCTAATACCACGCCGGCAACAACGGGTCCATTTGGGTTATGGGAGGAACAATTTGCCGCGGATACCCATCTCCCAGACCCTCAGCCATTCCTCGCCGGGACTGGCGGCAACAACTATGCTTTCGCGGGGGCTGATACGGGGAGCGTTAGCCCGTTCGACGTTCAAAATCAGGTCAAAACTTTCGTTGGGACGCATCCGACAGGCGCTCCCTCCGCAGCGCTTTATACTATCTGGGCAGGCGCGAACGATATAGTTGCCGGAGACAATCCCGTGACGGCGGCTGACAATCTCTATACCAGCATTCTGGCGCTATCCAGCGACGGTGCGAAGTACTTCCTTTGGCTCAACCTTCCTCCCTTGGGAGATACCCCGAAGGGACGGAATTCCGGCTTCGGCACTCTCCTGAACAACGAGACGAATGCTTTCAACGCAGAATGGGCGGTTGATATAGGAAAGCTGCAGAGCAAGGGAGTTATGGTCGTTGGCGTCAACGTCGACTTACTGTTTAATCAAATCGCCGCGGACCCCTCTGCTTACGGCTTTACGGACATCACAGACCCAGCTCAAGGAAAGGTGGGCGCTGACCCAAACCAGTATCTGTTCTGGGACGATTTTCATCCCACCACCGCCGGGGACGCACTGGTTGCGGATCTCGCGTTGCACGATTTTGTTGCTACACCGGAGCCGGCAAGCTTCGGCTTACTCGCGGTCTGCGGAATCCTTTTTGCCGGCTTCAGAATGCGCCTCAAGTTAAAAGCTGAAGATCGCGCATAGCTGACTTCCGTTCGGTATCTTCGCATTCGGCAGAACCAGAATTTGACCGGCGAGGTATTCGGCTGGAAGGCTGGCTGGACGCAATATTGAGGCCTTGACACGGTTCCATATTTCTGCAATAATGGAAATATGGAAGAAGAGCCAAGCCTTTTCAGCTCAGCGGATGCGGGGGATGAAGTCCGTTCGGAGCCTGCGAGCGTCTATCCTCTGTTAACCGATAGCATGATGGCGGAGCTTCGGGCGCAGGCAGCGCCGGGTTGCGTGCTCTGTTTAATCGACGAGTGGGAGGAGGATTGAGAGCAAGTGGCTAAATCCAAGAACGAGCCGGACGTGGTGCGATATGCGGATATGTTCTCCGCGATGGGAACGGAGCCGCGACTGCGGATTATGCGCGCCCTTTTGGCGGCGCATCCTGACGGCAGGATCGCGGGTGACATCGGGGCGGAGCTGGATATTCCGGCCTCCACGCTGTCGCATCATCTCGACAAGCTGAAGAATGAAGACCTAGTGAAAGTGCGCCGGGAGAGCACTTATCTTTGGTATATGGCAAACGCCGAGGTTCTGCAGGAGCTGTTGGGATTTCTGTATGCCGAATGCTGCACGCGGAACAAGGCCATCGAGCCCGAAGCCATCATCAAGGTTTGCCGTTAGTAGAAACGGGCGGCTGTCCGGGCCTAGGGCCGCTGTTTCCAGGCCTGTTTTGCTTCCGGAATTGCGAGAGGACAGGCCGCGAATGTCGCTCCGGCGACAAGCATCGACCAGAACGAGAATTTGCGAAACTTCGTCCACTGCTCGATGCTCAGTTTGCCGGCCAGTGCTGCATCAGCCGCCGTCTTGACGGCTAGAGCGATAGGAATCCAGCGCTGAGTTGTCCAGCGATCCGTTCCGCCCATACCCGCCAAACAACCGGTGGCGGCATAGCTGATCATTCCGAGCAGCGCGTCAGGGGTTTCAGCAATCGAGTATGCTTCCTTTGACCCATTCACCCGTTCGGAATCGAAGAACGCCAGCGGGGGATCCGGCAGCTTCTTAAAGACGCCCATTTGAAAAAGAGCAATGCCGCCGAGAACCGTTCCGGAGAACACGGAGAGGCCGGCGATAGCGCGCCTATTCTTGAGCAGTGGTTCGGAGCCGGTACGCAGAGTGTCTTGCTCAGGCATTTTTTCTCCACAACAGGGCGCCCATTCCGACAAGGCCCACTGCTGCCACCGCGAGAGGCGTTCGATGCATGTTCATCCAGCTCTGGAGGCTGAAGTTTTTGGCTTGACCGGTGAAGATGCCATGGGCCGCGTAATCACCGGGGACCGGTTCGAAGAGGTTGTTCGGCCGGTTCGGAGGAACGGGCTCGGATGTCTGTTGAGCATCGTAGCCGTGAGTTCCCAGGTACCAATCGGCAAAACCGGGCGCGATATCCTGCGCATAGATCGCTTGGACGGTGGGTGCGCCGACGAAGACTTCGCGCCTCCTTTGATGCGCGGCCCAATAGATTGCGCGCGCCGCGACTTCAGGTTCATAAATGGGTGGAACGGGTTGCGGATGGCGGGGAAGGCGAGTGCGGCACCAACTGAATTGAGGCGTGTTCATGGCGGGCAGATGAACTACGGTGACGTGGATGTTGCTTTTGCGATGAATGAGCTCGCAACGCAGCGAATCGGTGAATCCAACAATGGCGTGCTTGGCTCCGCAGTAAGGAGCTTGCAACGGAATGGAGCGATAGGCCAATGCCGAGCCAACTTGTACGATGACGCCTTGATTTGACGGAATCATCCGCTTCAGAGCGGCCATCGTGCCATAGACGCATCCGAGGTAGGTGACTTCCGTGGCGCGCTTAAACTCGTCGGGATGGATCTCAGTTATGGGCGCGAAGATAGTGGTCATGGCGTCGTTCACCCAAACATCGATGCGGCCGAATTCGCTTTCGACTCTTTGAGCGGCGTGCTCGATTTGTTCGGGATCGGCGACATCGGCGGACAATACCAGCGCTCTTCCGCCCTGCTGTTCGACTTCTCGCTTGGCCGCTTCGAGCCGTTCCTTGCCGCGCGCGATCAAGCCGATGGATGCTTTACGCTTCGCGAATTCGCGAACCACGGCGCGTCCGACGCCTGCCGACGCGCCGGTGATGACCACAATTTCGGGTTCCGGTTTGGGCAATCTCAATTCACCTCTACTCGGGGGGATGCGCAGCGGCCAGAGAGTGTTACTGGTGGATACTCGCTAGGATTCGCCGCGGTGATTGGCTAGAAAATCACTGTCGATGGGATGGCGGCCACGAAATCCGTCCTCGATGTGGTGCCAGAAGCCGATGCCCGACTCGCCTAATTTCCAGCAGAGATACACTTCTTTGTCTCTATACAGAGTAGGGAAATCGATGAGGCCAGTTTCGACGTCTTTGATCTGACATCCGATCTCCTGGATTTTTTCAAATGTCGATTTGAGTCTCTGGGCCGAGGCATCTTTGCGCGCGCGAAGCTGGAGGATCCGCCCGCGAGGAGCAACCATGCCGCCGGTCAGGGTAATACGTTGATTAATATGGCTGAGTTCGGCGTCGACCGCCTCGTATTCCTGCTTCAGGTGAATCAGATCTTTGAGCAGCCGTTCTACCTCGGGCAGCAGGCGCTCTGCTTCAAGCAGGTTGAAGAAGCGTGGCACGGATTCTAAAGTAAAGCCATCTAGAGTAAGATGTGAAGCTATGGCACTTCCGCAGACCGAGTATAGCAGCGGAGAGTATGTTGAAACAGCGGGAAAGATCGATAGTGCCGACTATCAGGCGTTCCTGGATGATTACAGCAGCCATTTCAAGCCGAGCCGGAATGAAATTCTCCACGGCCGGGTGCTCAGCGTCTCAGATAAAGAAGTGATTGTAGATATCGGCCGCAAGAGCGAAGGCCTGGTGCCCGCGTCGCAATTTCCTCAGGTGGAAGGCAAGCCGGAAGTCAAGTGCGGTGACGTAATCGAAGTGATGTTCGATCGCACGGGCGAGCAGGTGGAAGGGTACATACTGCTCTCCTACGAAAGAGCCCACCGCATTCAGATTTGGGAGGATCTTGAAAAATCAGCGAGCGCCGGAACCGCCGTAACGGGCCGTGTCGTCAGCCAAATCAAAGGTGGATTAGCGGTGGATATCGGAGTGCTGGCGTTTCTGCCGAGCTCGCAAGTGGAAATGCGTCCGATCCACGATCTGGATGCCTATCTTGGGCGCGAGATGCAAGTCAAAATTCTGAAGCTGAACCGGCGCCGCGGTAACGCGGTTGTTTCCCGCCGGGTGCTGTTAGAAGACGAGCTGCTGGCCCGAAAATCCCAAGTTCTCGCCAGTATCCAGGAAGGAGCGGAAGTCGCAGGCGTGGTGAAGAACCTGACGGATTACGGGGCTTTCGTCGATCTTGGCGGGATAGACGGTTTGTTGCATGTGCGCGACCTGAGCTACCGCGCGGTACTGCATCCGTCAGAAGTGGTAAACGCGGGCGACGAAATCACGGTCAAGGTTCTGAAGCTGGATCGCGAGAAGGAGCGCATATCTCTAGGCTTGAAGCAAATGCGTCCCGATCCCTGGGCCGATATCGAGGCGCGTTATCCGATCAACAGCCACGTGGTCGGCCGGATCATGAGCGTGACAGATTACGGCGCCTTCGTGGAGCTGGAGCCCGGGGTAGAGGGGCTGATTCACATCTCGGAGATGAGCTGGAGCCGCCGCATGAAGCATCCAGCCAAAGTGGTGAAGGAAGGCGACCAGGTGGAAGCGGTGGTGCTCGAGATCAAGCCGCGGGACCGGCGCATCTCGCTCGGCATCAAACAGCTTGAACCCGACCCTTGGACCACCGTGGGCGAACGGTATAGCGTCGGATCGGTGGTGGAAGGGCGGGTGCGGAAACTGGCCCAATTCGGCGCCTTCGTGGAAATTGAAGAGGGGGTGGACGGGCTGGTACACGTTTCCGATATGTCGTGGACATCGCATGTGAAGCATCCGTCGGAAGTGGTCAAGAAAGGACAGGCCGTACAGGCGGTCATACTGTTTATCGACCCGCCGAGCCGGCGTCTTTCGCTGGGAATGAAACAGCTTCAGCCGGATGCGTGGGAAACTTTTTTCCGAAGCCATCAAGTGGGCGATATCGTGAGAGGGCGTGTTTCCCGCGCCGCGGACTTCGGCGTTTTCGTCGAGCTGCTGCCAGGAGTGGAGGGACTCTGCCACCGAAGCGAAATCACAGGAGAAACGGGCAAGCGCCGGAAGGCTAAGCATGCGCCGCCAGAGGAACCCGCGCTTCCTCTACGGCGGGAATTCGATTTCAAGATCATCAAGATGAACGAGGCTCAAAAGAGAATTGGGCTCAGTTTCCGGGCCGTCACGGAAGATCACGAACGAAACCGCCTCGTAGACTATAAACGGCAGGCCGCCGCGGCTACTTCGACGGTGGGGCACGCAATGAAACAGCGAAGATCAGAAGAGAGCAAATGACGAGGAACGTGCAAGCATGACAAAGGCTGAGCTGATCGAGGAAGTATCGAAGGTTGTGGAAATGACGCGCAAAGACTCGGAAACGATCGTGGAGACCATTTTCGACAGCATTGTGAACAGCCTCCATAAGGGAGAGAAGATCGAGATCCGCGGGTTCGGGAGCTTCCGTACGCGGCAACGGCAGCCGCGCGTAGGACGCAACCCAAAAACCGGGTCGCGCGTGGAGGTGCCGTCCAAACGAATTCCCTATTTCAAGCCCAGCAAGGAGCTTCGCGATTTGGTGAATCAGTCCGCGCAGGCCGGTCATTCGCCGGACGAGGCAGGTTTAACCAGCGAACCCGAACCGCTCATTTAGAGTGAGCAATCGCGCCGATGACCCACCTGTGGACGCCGTGGCGTTCCACGTACATGCAAGCGAAGAAGGATAAGAGCCGTTGCATTTTCTGCGATGCGGCGAAGAGCGACGCGGACGAACAAAGTTTGGTTCTTTATCGGGGTGCCCTGAATTTCGTTCTGCTGAACCGGTACCCATACACGAGCGGCCACTTGATGATCGCTCCCTATGAGCATGTCTCGAGGCTTAGTCAGGTGACGGAGGCGACGACGGAAGAGATCATGCGGCTCACGCGCCGGGTGGAAGGAATCCTTGAAGAGGTGTACCATCCCGATGGCCTGAATTTTGGAATGAATTTAGGAGAAGCAGCGGGCGCAGGAATCGAGCAGCACATTCATATGCACGTACTGCCTCGGTGGAAGGGAGACGCCAATTTCATGACCACGGTTGGCGGTACCCGCGTGATTCCAGAGGCGCTGGAAGAGACTTACGCCAAGCTTAAGGACAAATTCGGGGGAGCGTGAGAACACGTGGGCTGGACACGCCCGCGGCTCCTAAGACTCTTCGCGGGATACTGAAAGCTCGTTCTCCGATATGGATCTGAAATCCGGCTCTTCCATAGCCAAGGTCGTTGTTGCCACCACCGTAGCGCTGTCCTTCATCAGCTACTGGCGAGGGGCAGCCATCGTCCTCAGTGACTTGGCATCCTCAATGTTCTATGCCGGCGGTATCGCCGAGCAGGCAGTCGGCAAATCGGCGGCCTGGTACGTGCTGGGCGTGATGATTTTCAGCTTTGCCGTGCGCTCCGTCTACATGGAGAGTTGCGGCATGTTCGTCCGAGGCGGCGTTTACGTTGTCGTGCGGGACAGCATGGGCCCGTTTGCGGCCAGGATGTCGGTTTCTGCGCTGGTCTTCGACTACATCCTGACTGGCCCCATCAGCTGCGTCAGCGCCGGGCAATATTTGGGGCGGCTGATCAACGAGCTTTTTGGATTCGCGCACCGCGCCACTCATGTGGATCCGAACACCTTCGCCGCCTTCTTCGGCGTGGCGGTAACCATCTATTTCTGGCGAAGTAATATCAAGGGCCTCGAACAATCAAGCTCCGAGGCGCTCAAGATCATGCAGATCACGACCGTCATGGTCGTTATGATTCTGATCTGGGCTCCGCTGACGATCGCGATCCAAGGAAAATGGCAACTCCCGCCTTCTCCTGTGCCCAGCCATTTGGTTTTCAATAACGAGTCGATAGGGTGGTTTAAAGGCACCGCTTGGCCGACTATTCCGATTGTGGCGGTCACGATTGCCTTCGGCCATTCCTTGCTTTCCATGAGCGGCTTCGAGACTTTGGCTCAGGTTTACCGTGAGATTGCTTCTCCGAAATTGAAGAATCTGAGAATTACCGCCAATCTCGTTTGCGTGTACGCAATCTTCTCCACCGGCCTCATTACCCTTTTCGCAGTGATGATCATTCCGGACGCAGTTCGCAAAACTTACGTCGATAACCTGATTGGCGGTCTGGCGATGAATTTGGCCGGACCAGAAGTCGTGCGGCTGGCCTTCCACGTTTTTGTTGTTGTGGTCGGGGTGCTGATCCTTTCCGGGGCCGTAAACACTTCACTGATTGGGGCGAATGGCGTTCTCAATCGCGTCGCCGAAGATGGCGTGCTCTTGGAATCGTTTCGCAAGCCGCATCCCAGGTTCGGTACCACCTCGCGCATTCTGAATGGCGTCGCCATCCTGCAACTCGCAACCATCGTTCTGAGTCGCGGAAATGTAATCCTGCTGGGCGAAGCCTACGCTTTCGGCGTGGTCTGGAGCTTCACGCTGAAGGCGATCGGCGTACTCGCACTACGTTTTCAACGCCATGATCAGGAATACAAAGTACCGCTGAACTTCCACATCGCCGGCAGAGAGATCCCGGTCGGTCTCGGCGTCACAACTCTGATTTTGCTGAGTACCGCCGTTGTGAACCTGTTTACCAAGCAATACGCAACGATCTACGGCATAAGCTTCACTATTTCCTTCTTTCTTGTGTTCACGATTTCGGAACGGATCAATATAAGAAGGCACAGCGCCCGGCAGGAACAATCGCTCGAGCGCTTCAACCTGCAACGCCAGCCGGCTATTGACGCGAAGTCCGTCCATGCACGGCCCGGAAGCGTTCTGGTGGCGGTTCGCAACCCGGCCAACCTGCAGCATTTGAAACGCACTCTTCAGCGGACGGATTTGCGCCGGAACGACATTGTGGTCATGACAGTAAGGCCAGTAGGCGCGGACAGCGAATACGATTTGAACGACGACCAACTCTTCGGTTCGGACGAAAAGGCTCTCTTTACCGCGACGGTCAGCGTCGCGGAAAAAGAGGGCAAACCTGTCGAGCTTTTGGTGGTACCTGCTATTGACCCGTTTGATGCGCTAGTCCAAACGGCAAATCAGCTGAAGGTCTCACGCCTGGTGACCGGCGTTTCGCCTCGCATGGATTCGAGCGAGCTGGCGCGAAGAATTGGCCTCGCCTGGGAGAGACTCCCGGAGCCCAGGCACCCGTTCTCTCTCGAGATCATCACTCCCGGGCGCCCCTCCACTTTCGTCAACCTGGGACCGCATCCTCCGCGTCTGTGGCCTGAAGACGTAAACAAGTTACACGACCTTTGGTTGAAATTGAGCTCCGACGACGCGCTCGGATCAAAGCTGCACCATCGGGATATTGTCGGGTTTGCTCTTCGGCAACTCGAGAAGGACCTCAGTAGCGAGCAACGGGATGAATTACTCCGTCAGCTAAGTCAGGAACTGCGCAACCATTGAGGGACTCCTCAATCCAGCGCGCTATCCCTCTGTCAGGAAGCGCTCGCCTTCACAGGCGCCTCTGAAATCCGCCTCCGCGCACTGTAGGATCTGCGCGCCTTCGTCCTCGTTGGAGGCGACGAATAGAAGGATATCGGCGATCGCATCGGCCGCACGGTCATAGAGCTCACTGGCGGTCGCGGACCGATATTTCTTCATCAACTCGCCGCCACGCCGTTTTCGCTCTTCAAGCGCTGACATACACTTCCCCCTCCAGCCGATCCGGACTCACGTTCAAATTGTGCAGCGCGGCATAGCCTAAGCCAACCACGCTGACAAACATCATCAGGACTTCGCTGTCGCCCAGATTGTACTCGAAAATGCCGCCGATCAGTATGCCGATGGTCACGGCGATCGTTCCGTGAAGCACAAATAGTTGCTGAGAGCGCGCGCGGCCTGCCCGCAGAACGCCGCGCAAACAATCCCAAACTGTCATGCCTATGAACCACATCATCAGCAGCAGGCCGGGTATGCCGCGCTCGGCTGCATACTGCACATAGATGTTGTGAAGGTGCCCGTAATAACCCACGGGAAGGGGCCGCACGATATCGGCGGGAACATACGAATTAAAATTCCGGCTGATTTCTTCAGGTCCCAGGCCGAACCACGGATGAGCCTCGATCATTTGTATTCCGGTCAGAAAGGTGACCACGCGAAAGCGGTTCGAATCAGTCTCGCCATGAGGCTCGAAGAGAGACATCAGGCGGTCACGGGTTCCGGAGGGCGCAATGAGGACAGCAACAGCCGCGAGGCCAGGTACCGCGAGAGTCATCTTTGGACGCCAGACCCAAACCAGATACAGGGCGGATGAAAACGCAGCCAGCCAGATGCTTCGCGTCCAGCCGAGCAAAATGGCCGCGGAGAGCACAGCGATGCTGCCGTAAGCCCAAGCCGGCATTTTGCGATTCGAGAAGAACCACTGTGCGAGCAACAGCGAGAGCACGCTCAGCTGCAATGCGCCGAAGGTCATCCAGTGGCTTTCGAAACCGGTGATTCGCCAGCCTACGTAGCTGAGGTAGAAGTTCTCACCAGTTTGATGCGCATGCCGGTACTTTACTGCGAACTGCGCAAGACCGGCAACGCCCGAAGCCGTCGCGACCAGCGTCCAGCCAATCATCAGGTAAAAAACCTTCGAGAATTGCACAGCGAAAACTCCATATATCAGAGGAATGAATAAAAAAACAAAGAACTTTCGAATTTGCGCGCGGCCACCCCACGGGTCAGGGGATAAGACATCGGCGAGAGCGGTCCATAAGAAAAATGCAGCCAGCGGTATCCAAACGCGTGGAAATTGCAGCTTTTGGCGGAAGACGAGTAACAGTAGAATGCCGCATCCGAGAAGGATTTGGCTGGCTGAGATGGAGACGTGAATCAAGCTCGCGGCGGCGATCGCGATCACGAGGAGAATGCGATCCTGGGCCTGCTGGCTAACGAGCATAACCGCACCAGTATGACAGAATGAAAGGCGAAACTTGTGCAAAGCGGATCATGCAGGTCTATTTACTCAGGCACGGAGCTGCGGAAGAAGGGCGGCCCGGCGCAAATGACGCCGATCGGGCGCTCACGGAGGACGGAAAGCGAAAGCTGCGCCAGGTCCTCAAAGCCGCCTCAGATGCCGGCGTCGCGCCCGGTCTCATTCTGAGCAGCCCTTTTAAGCGCGCGATTCAAACCGCCGAGATCGCCGCGGGCGTGCTCGGGTACAAGAACGATATTCTTCGAACCAAAGCCTTGATCCCGGATTCGGACGTGGAGCACGTTTGGGAGGAGATACGCGCTCACCGCGACGAGCCTTCGGTGATGCTGGTGGGGCACAACCCGCTGTTTACGGAGCTCTCCGGATATTTACTGGGATCGTCGGAGATGCAGATCGACTTCAAGAAAGGCGCTATTCTGCGGGTTGATTTGGAGAGTTTTCCGGCACAGCCGAAGGGGGTGTTGCGCTGGTATCTGACGGCGAAACTGGTGATCGGCGACTAAACACATTCCAGCATCAGGCGAGAATTCCGCGGACTATCATGTAAATAGACTTCAGATGGCTTTTCTAGAGGCGTGGGCTCGCTCTGCGCGCGTACGCGGTATCTTCCTGTCGCTAGCGCTAGCGGTCTGTTTCGCCAGGCCTCAATCGCCTCCGGGCCAGGTAGCTCCAGGCCAGGATACCGGCGGAAACTCGAAGACTGAGCAGAAGAGCCCTCCGGCACAAAGTGCCGCCCCGGCTCCCGCGCAGAATCCCGCGACACCCCCGGAGCCGATCGAGTTCGAATCTCGTGGGATGGAATATGAGGCGCTCACCAAGAGCGGAATTACTGTGATGTTTGCTGCGCTGCCGCCGCACATCAAGGACTACAACATCGTCCAGGTCACCATCACGAATGGCTCGCTCGTCTCGTGGACCGTTAAGCCCAGCGACTTCTCATTCGTAAGGCAGGATGGCGTCCTGCTGCAGCCAGTTTCCGCTGACGAGGTGGTTGCTTCGCTCCTGCGGAAGGCAAGCGCCGCGGACGTAATCAAGCTGCAGCTGCTGTATGAAGACAGCATTTACGCGCTTACGAACTTTCGTTCAACGAACGGATATGAGCAGCGTCGGGAAGCAGCAATGGCGCAGTTCGTAAATCGCGGACTTAAAGCCGCAGTGGCTGCTTCGGCGATCACTCTTGTGCCAACCAAATTAAAACCGGGCGACAGTACCGACGGCGCGGTTTTTTTCGAGAACCGCACGAAAGAGAAAAGTATAGGCCCGGGGCGCTTGATTACTCACACCTGCGGAGAGACGTTTGAGTTTGAGATCTATCCGGAGTACAAACCCCGCTAGTGCCCGACTCTCCTGAATTGCCTGCTCGAAGCGGCTTCATAGACCTGCATTCGCATACCGACGAATCCGATGGCACGCTAACTCCCGCGGAGCTGATATCAGTGGCAGTGCGGGTTGGGCTGGATGCGCTCGGGATCACCGACCATGACACGTTTGCAGGGTATGAGAAAGCCGTTCCATTCGCGCGCGATGCGCGTCTCGATCTGGTGCGCGGCATCGAACTGAATTCGAGATTGAAGTTGCCGGGAAATGAAGAAGCGAGGTATGTGCATCTGCTCGGGTATTTTCCTTCCGGCGATCCTTCAGCCGGTTTCAACGATTGGCTCTCAGGTGAGCGCGAGGACCGCCGCACCCGCAATCGGCGTCTGGTGAACGCGCTTCAGGGCCGAGGTCTCGATATCACTTTGGAAGAGGTGGAAGCGCGCGGCAGAAGCCTGGCTGGACGTCCGCACTTCGCTCGAATTCTTGTGCAGAAAGGGTATGCAGTGAATTCTGAAGACGCGTTTCAGAGATATCTGGGGGAGAGCGCGCCCAGCTATGTCGAACGCGAGAGCCAGACCACCGAAGAGGCGATTCAAATTATTCGCGGCGGAGGCGGTATCCCGGCTGTTGCGCATCCAATAAGGCTCGCTCTTACGCCCGAGGTCGAACGCAAGTTATTCGCCCGGCTAAGAGATGTCGGTCTGCTCGGCCTCGAAGTGTACCATTCGGAGCATCCGCCCCAAGTGCAGGCGCGGTACAGGGCGCTTGCCAGGGAACTGGATTTGCTGCCGACAGGCGGCTCCGACTTTCATGGTACAGTCAAACCCAACGTCGAACTCGGCAGGGGAGTGAACGGCAATCTTCGCGTGCCTAGAGAATTGCTGGACCGGATGCGCGAATTCGTAAAATGAGGGGTGTCCGAAGCTCTTCCCCGAATTCGCCTTAATCTGGATTTTCTTCCCTCAGCGGACCCCGCACGCCCAGGGTTGTACATTCGAGACCCTTATCACTACTCGGACGCCACGCTATTGGTTCCACCGGCTCTCGTCGAAGCGCTGGAATGCTTCGATGGCATGCAGTCCACGCTTGATCTGCGATCGGAGCTGGTGCGGATTACAGGTGAGATACAGGTTGGGGAGCTAGAAAAGCATCTATTCGACTCATTGAACGATGCCGGTTTTTTAGAGAATGAGCGATATAAGGAACTGAAGGCCAATCGCGAGGCCGATTTTGCGTCAGAGTTAAAGCGCGATGCGATGTTCGCCGGGACGGCGTATCCGGAAGACCGACTAAGACTGAGCGATCTCTTGAAAGGCCGCATCGGTGGGCCGCAAGGCTCGAGCGCGACTGCCGGCATCGCTGCACCGCACGCCAGTCCCGATGGGGGGTGGAACACTTATCGTGCTGCATATCGCGCCTTGCCCTCGCTGGAAGATGCGAAAGACCGGACCTTCGTGATACTTGGAACATCGCATTACGGCGCGCCGGACCGGTTCGGGCTGACCCGCAAGCAATTCGTTACGCCGTTCGGTGAAGCAGAAACGAACCTCACTTTGGTGAACGAGATCCAGGCCGCGGCTAACGAGGCGATCCGCATGGAGGATTATTGCCACGCAGTGGAACACTCGATAGAGTTCCAGATCGTTTTTTTGCAGCACCTCTATGGACCCGGTGTGCGGATCTTGCCGATCTTGTGCGGACCATTCGTGAAGAGCATCTACGAAGGAAGTTTACCGGAGGACAGCGATGCCGCTGCGAAGTTCTTCGATGCGGTGGGAAACATCGCAGCCCGAGAAGGGAAGCGCCTCTTTTGGGTGCTAGGAATAGATATGGCGCATATCGGGAGGCGCTATGGCGACCCGCTTCGAGCTACCGCCAACATGGGCGAAATGCTGGCGATTGGAGAACGGGATCGCGAACGGATTAAGCGCATAACGGACGCCGATATCCGCGGTTTTTGGTCATTGGTGCAAGACGGGCACGACGATCTGAAATGGTGCGGATCGTCACCGCTGTACACATTTTTAAAGGTCATGCCGAACGTGCGCGGCGAGTTACTCAATTATCAGCAGTGGCAGATTGATTCGCATAGCGTGGTAACCTTCGGAGCGCTGCGGTTTGAGGAAAAGAATTAGTTTGCTCTGAAAGCAAGCACCATCATCCTGCCTGAGGTCTGTTCAACTTGCTCTACGTCGCTCCCGGAAGTCAATTCAGGGGCTGTTTACTGGTGCGGTAGTTAGCGACAGGAACGCTGGCGCCCGTAATCAAGGTGATATCCCCGTCGGACCAGACCCCCCCAGACAAAAACAGTTCATGGACGTGCTGGTCGGTGCCGACATAGTAATCCCTCACCGCGTTACTGTAAACCGGATCAACAATGCCGACCAGCCCGCTTCCGCCGGATACGTTGATGCCTCCGGCAATCGAGGTGAGATCTGCATCCTGCCACATGCCACCGGACAAAAACAGCTCATGAACATGCTGGTCGGTAGCGACGTAATCGGTCCGGACGCCTGAATACTTGGAGTCATAAAGAGTAGCCAGCGCACTCCCGGGGGTGACATGAGGACCTCCTGTGATCGCGCTCAGATCGGCATCCTGCCACGTAGAGCCTGACAAAAACAGCTCATGGACATCTTGATCCGCGCCGATGTAGTAGGTTCGAACGCCGTTGTACACGGTGTCAAAAAGGCTGGCCAGCTTGCTCCCGGCAGCGGCGCTCGGACCTCCCGCAATCATGGTGAGATCCCCGTCCTGCCATGCTCCGCCGGAATAAAACAATTCATGCACGTCCTGCTCGGCGCCGATATAATACGTCCTTACGTCGAAACAACAGGATCCGCTGCTGTTAACGGGATCGACAATATTGACCAGCCCGCTACTTCCACCGGCCACGTAGGTACTGGCATTCGAAGACACAGTGAGATCGGTGTCAGTCCAGGCCGTAGAGGAAACCAGCGTAGAGGCGTCACCGGAGATAGACAGCTCGTGGATGTCTTGATCGTCGCCGACGTAATCCGTGTGAATGACCTCGAAATTGGCGTCGCTCGAATCGCCAGTGTCAAAAAGGCTGCCGATAGCGCTTCCGGCGGCGACGTAAACGGTATTTGTCAAATTGCTCAGGTCGAGATCACTCCAGAAACCGCCGGATAACAACAATTGATGGAGGTCCTGCTCGGCGCCAATATAGTACACCCTCGCGGAGTAACCATCGCCGATGCTCTTAAGGCCGCTCTCAGCAGAGAGGTACATTCCTCCCGCAATGGCCGTGAGATCCGCATCCTGCCACGTAGCGCCCGACAAAAACAGTTCATGCACGTGCTGATCGACGCCGATGTAGTCCGTGCGGACGCCATTATAATTGTGATCAAAGAGACTGGCGATGTTCGACTGTTCCTGAGCACATAGGGGTTGAGCTAATGCCGCGGAGAGGAGCAGGGTTGTCGCGAAAGAGGCGAATAAATAACTCTTCGGTTTTTTGGGGTACACGATTCTTCCTTTCAATACCGTTGTTAGTTTGAGCCGTTTGTGCCCGGCCCCCGGTCAGCGGCGTTGGGGCCGTCCGTAATGGCGGTTATGTCCGCGTCGTGCCAGAGCCCGTCATACAAGAACAACTCATGCGCGTCCTGGTCGGCGCCAATGTAGTACAGCCTCACTGCTTTATTAATAAAGTCGATAATGCTCGCAAGCCCACTCCCGCTGGCTACGGCGATGCCCGGGAGATCCGAATCTCTCCAGAAGCCTTCGGACAGAAACAGCTCATGCACCTTCTGATCGACGCCAATGTAGTCGGTGCGAATGGCTTTATACTTTGGATCGTAAAGAGTAGCGAGCCCGCTCCCGGCAATCGCGTTGGCTGCTCCCGTAATATCCGTCAGGTCTCCGTCATGCCATACATCGCCGGAAAAAAAAAGCTCATGGACGTGCTGATCGGCACCGATATAGTAAGTCCTGAGGGCATCGTAGAGGGGATCATAAAGGTTAGCGAACATGCTGTTTGCAGCCGCCTTGCCGGTGCCTGTCAGGGCGGTCAGGTCAGCCGCTTGCCAGAGGCCGCCGGTCAAAAACAGTTCATGCACGTGCTGATCGGAGCCAATGTAATAGACTCTCACCGTGCTGTGAACAGGGTCAAGGATGCTGACAAGCCCGCTTCCGGCAGATACTTCCGTTCCTCCCGCGATCGTGGTGAGATCCGCATCCTGCCACACGCCGCCGGCTAAAAACATCTCATGCACGTGCTGGTCGTTGCTGATGTAGTCTGTTCGGACGCCGTGATAGTTCGGGTCAAAAAGGCTGGCGAGGGAGCTCCCGGCCGAAGTGATGCTGCTGGTGTTGGTAATAGATGTCAGATCCCCATCCTGCCAGACACCGCCGGATAAAAACAGCTCATGCACGTGCTGGTCGGCGCTGACGTAGTACTCCCTGATGGCGTCAGAATAAAGGGGGTCAACAATGCTGACCAGCCCAGTCTTATCAAATACGATGATCCCGTTGGCGATCGAGGTGAGA
>JBAUUG010000255.1:0-3685 GCA_049582585.1 Bryobacteraceae bacterium
GGGATACTGCAATGAGTAAACGTCAAATGTGCATCGAACCGATTCAGTGGACGGCTGATGGTCCACGGGTCGGCTGATTCTTTCTCCGCCGCAGAAGGTCGCGGGTTCGCGTCCAGCCGGGGCGCACAATGAAAAAACTAGGGGTTAAAGCAAAGCCGAGAATTGCTTAAGTTCAGAAGCTGTGGCGAGCAAGCCGATGCTGGTTAGGTTGTCCAGATACTCGGCAATCGTGTAAGGAGGATTCTTGAGCCTAAGCCGCACCTTACGCACGGCACTGCAAAACAATCCTTCTGCCAGACTGAGCTGGTTGCAGAGAAATTCATCAGGATGCTGAACGTCGATCCCGTAAGGAAAAACAGATTCGTCCGGGAAATCCTTTGTGTTTTGGGTCACGATTACGTCGCAGGGGCCGACAATTGCGGCGGCCAGAACATGACGGTCGTCTGGATCAGGCAATATGAGCGATGGAATGAGGCCCTGATAGCCAGTAACCAGACAATCGCGGGTATGACTATCCATCAGATCGCGTGTCCGTTCGAGCATAGTACGCTCGAGATCGGGCCGCTCTTTGAGCAAGGATTCTATCCATTCGCGATGAATGTCTGCCGTCCACCTTGCCTTAAACAAGTCCGTAACTGCCAATTGCAAAAGCAGGTCGCGGAGAGGCGCCGGGTAGAGCACGTTTGCATCTAAAAGAGCTGTGTAACTGCTCATCGATGGGAGTAGCCCATGTCATGCTCCTGTGCTTCCGCCGCGAGTTGATCGAGGACCGCTTCACGCTCTCGGTCAATGCGGCCCTTATAGGTCATAACGTCCTCCATGAGAATCCGGCGGTGTTTGCCCACTTTGCGAAAGGGGATTGCCCCTTCCGTGAGTAGCTTGATGAGATAGGGGCGGGAAACATTCAGAATACTGGCGGCCTGAACGGTCGTTAGCTCGGCATTTTCAGGAAGAAGAGTCACTCCTCGCCCAGCTGCCATGGCCGCGAGTATGTCCATGAGCAGGGCGACAGCACCAGCGGGTAGCTCAATCGGCTGCTCTTTCCCACCTTCCCCAACCCGCAGCGACAACGGTTTTTTTCGCCGGGCATAGCGCGACAGGCTTTGTCCTGAAATGCGTGCAAGGGCAGCTTCTTGGGCTGTGGGCGGCATTTGGCGATGGGGAGATGCAAACGCAGTCATATAGTTGCCTCCTCGGCTCAGAACAGATCACACACGATCATATGAAATTTCTGCAGTATATGCAACATATGATATATATGAAATAGATGAAACGGCGTTCTCTCAGCAGGCGAAGAGTTCTCAGAGCTTTGGCGGCGGTTCCGGTGGTTCTTAAAGCTGCTCCGGCAGTTCACCACATGTTCCTGTCTTTGAACAGCGTCTTGGTTTCGGGGCGCGTGCCATGGCCCGAATTTGCACAGTTGGCGGCGAGAGTTGGGTACCCCGGCACAGACATTATGCTCGAACCGGCAATGAAGGCCGGTGTCGGATCCACTAACGCTCTGTTGGCTCAACTTCGCATCAGACCGGCTGTTATCGACTTTCCGGTTGAGTTCCGCAAAGATGACGAGACGTTTCGGGCGTCGCTAGCGACGCTGGGCGAAGCTGCGGCGTTTGCGGCGGCGATCAACTGCCCGCGCATGATTACCTACATCATGCCCTCGAGCGAAACGCCTAAAGACGAGCTCAGGCGCACTTACAAGCAGCGGTTCACCGAAAGCGCGCGCATCCTGGCGCGATGGAATGTCCGCTTGGGCCTGGAGTTTCTGGGACCTCTTCACCTGCGAAAGCAGTATCCACATGAGTTTATCTGGCGCATGAACGAGATGCTGGAGTTCGCGAAAGAGTGCGGGCCTAACGTAGGGCTATTACTCGATACATGGCATTGGCATCACGCGGGGGCCACGACGGACGACATCATTGCCGCAGGCCGGGACCGGATCGTTCACGTACACTTCAACGATTCGCCCAATCTGCCGCCGGAACAGATCCGCGACGACCACCGCTTGATGCCGGGCGAAGGCGTTATCAATCTGGTTGGTTTTCTGCGGGCGCTCGATCAAATCAGGTACAGGGACGCCCTGAGCGTGGAAGTGTTTGGGCGAGCGAAAGACATGACACCGGATGCTGCCGCCAAGCTGGGGCTGGAGAGCTCGCTGGCGGTGTTTCGGAAGGCGGGAGTTGCGGAAGGGTAATTGCGCTAATCGCCAATCGAGCTTACGGTCACCTGCGGCGTCGCGGCGCTGAGTGCTGCGGTATCGATATTCCAGCGGCGAACCCAGAGATGAAGCGTTAACAGGCCCCACAGATGGTAGCCGAGATTTGCCCGACGCGAGAGATGGCGATCGAGCAGCGCACGAATCGCGTCCGGTGAAAAGATCCCTACGCGCCGGACTGAATCCTCGCCAAGCGCCTCCAATAGCAGCGGCCTAAGCGGGCCCCTCAGCCAATCGTGAGCGGGAATGTCGAGCCCTTCCTTGCGGCGCTGCAAGATGGCTGGGGGAAGTCTCTTGCGCACCAGCGCGCGTAAGATTCGCTTGGTGGCGCTTCCGCGGATTTTCAATGCAACCGGCAATCTTGCCGCGAATTCCACGATGCGGTGGTCGAGGAAGGGCGGCCTTACCTCGAGCGAGTGGGCCATGCTCATGCGATCGCACTTGTAAAGAATGTCATCCGGCAGATAGTAATGCTGGTCGACGAACAAATAACGATTCATGACTGCCGAATGCGGAGGGATATCGGGCAATGCAGTGCATAACGATCCCAGCGATTTCGAAGAACGGGTGACGCCTAATCGCCGCTGCTCGTCACGAGAAAAGGTCCCGTTCCAATAGAAGTGAGCTTCATCCGCGGGCAGCAGGGCTCCGGCGAGGAAGCGCTTCATCTTGTATTCCAAGCCTATTTTGTCGTCGGAAACGGGAATTCGATTAACCGTTTTGAGAGCAACACGAAGCAGCGGAGCGGGCAAGCGGCGAGCCAGGGCGGCGTATCTATCCGCGAGGTAAGTATGGTATCCGCCGAAGATCTCATCAGCCCCTTCGCCGCTGAGCGCGACCGTCACGTGCTTCGCCGTCATTTGCGAGAGAAACCATACCGGAACCGCGCCGGCGTCGGCGCTCGGCTCGTCGGAGTAATACGCCAGGCGGTGAATCGCTTCCGGCAGATCTAAGTCAGTTGTAAGGTCAAATTCGTGGTGAGACGTATTGTACTGCTGGGCCAGCAACCGAAAATACCTGCTCTCATCAAATCGTCTGCCCGCAAAAGAAATTGAAAATGTATTCAGCCGCTGCGAAGATGCCTGCGCTGCATAGTGCAGGATGGTGGATGAATCCAATCCGCCGCTGGCCCAGATACCCAGCGGGACATCAGACATAAGATGTTCACCGATCGACTTAGTGAGTAAGTCATCGAGCTCCCGACACGCCTCGTCAATCTCGATCGGCTGAGGATCAAACGAGTTAATCCAGTAAGTGCCGGTTCTTAGGCTTCCAGCGCGGTATTCGAGCCAAGTTCCCGGCGCGACCTTCTTGATGCCTTCCACCATGGTCAAGGGACTCGGGACATAGTTCAAAGAAAGGAAATAGCCCAGCGCCATCTCGCACAGCTGACGGGGAATATCGGGGTGCTCAAAAATGGCCTTCAGCTCAGAGGCGAAGTGGAGGTTGCCGCGTTGAAAGGCGTAATAC
>JBAUUG010000256.1:0-5543 GCA_049582585.1 Bryobacteraceae bacterium
TGTTTGCGGAATCGCGGGCCCATGCGTGAATAGGCCTGACCCGCCTCGTACAACGCTTCTCCGGATTTGCTATAGAGCGGATATTGATCGACCAGCGCGTTCAGCCGGTTGGCGGCCGCGGGATTCATCTCGCGGGCGAAGTAATAATGCCCGACCGCGAACTCGTGTTCGGCGAGGCTTTCCTGGATATTGCGCAGGCGCTGGGCGGCTTGGGGCGCAAATTTGCTGTTGGGGAATTGAACCAGCAAGGTACGGCACTCGGTCTCGGCGCGCTCGGTTTGGCTCCAGTCGCGATCGCTCTTATCCATCTGCTTATAGTGGATATCGCAGACGCGGTTTTGCGCTTCGGCGGCCTCTTCCATCTGGGGATAGAAAAGGATAAAGTCCTTGTACTCGGCTTCGGCCTGCGCCATTCCGTTGCTTCCGCCCTCGCGATACCAGCTATCGGCGATGGCGAGCTTGGCTTTGGCCAAATACTCGCTCGATTCGTACGTGTTCATCAGGGTCTGGAGCGAGATGCGGGCCACTTCATAGCGGCCGCGCTCGATGTCGTGCATAGCCTGATCGAAGAGCACTTTGTCCGGCTGCTGGGTGTTTTTTGCAATAGGCGTTTCGTACTTCTTGTGAATGCAAGAAGCCAACAGCGCGATGGAGAGAACCGGTATCAGCGTCCGCTTGGGCGAAAAATTACATAAAAGCATTATGATCTAAACCTTGATTGAAAGGGATTCTTCGGCGATGCGTTGCATCTCGCGGACGGCTTGGGCCGCGTCGGGCGCGTGAAACACGGATGATCCTGCAACCACCCAATCTACTCCTGCCCTGGCGACGTCCGCAATGTTCTCCTGCCCCACTCCGCCATCGATTTCGATAGAGAAGTTGAGCCTGCGCCTGGCACGATAATCACAAAGCTCGCGAACTTTATCGAGGGACCGCGGAATGAACTTCTGGCCTCCATAGCCCGGATTGACGCTCATGACGAGCACGTAGTCGACAATATCGAGCACGTTTTCGAGCAGCATCGCCGGAGTAGCCGGGTTGATCACCACGCCTGCTTTTGCGCCGTGATCCTGGATCATGTGGATGGTCCGGTCGAGGTTGCGGCACACCTCGTAATGGACGCTGACCGAATCGGCGCCGGCTTCGATGAAGATGGGGGCGTAGGTGTCCGGATCCTCGATCATCAGATGGTGATCGAGCTTCAGCCGCGTAAAGCGCCGTATGGATTCAGTAACCGGGGTTCCCATAGTGAAGTTCGGGACGAAATGCCCATCCATTATGTCTACGTGGATCATCTGAGCGCCAGCCTGCTCGACGCGCCGGATATCCTCGCCTAAGCGCACAAAGTCCGCCGCAAAAATGGATGGAACGATTTGGAGCACTAGGAGACGATTCCATGGTACCTTAGGCCCGGAGGATATAGCTAATAATTGGGGAACAGGCGGACTGTCCCCACGTTTGCCCGTCCCCACGTTTGCCCCACGTTTGCCCCACGTTTGCCGTCCCCACGTTTGCCCCACATTTGACGCCCCTTCTGGACGAGGCGTTGCGTTGAGCGGAAAACCCGATAGGATATGAGCATGGGAGCGCAGGACTGGAAGGATTGCCCGCTGGTCTCGATCGATCCCGAGGTCGTTCACGGCGAGCCCGTGTTCAAAGAGACGCGGATGCCCGTCGAGGACGCAATCGAGAACTACTATGCTTACCGCGACCTCCAGGGCATGTCGGATGAGGAAGCGGTGAAGGCCACTCTAGAATCTTTTCCGACGATTCCCGGCGCTGAAGGCTTGCGTCAGGTCCTGGCCTATGAGGCCGCACGCGAACATCAGTTGCAGCCTTGACGAAGGTCGCTCTGGACGAAGGTGTTCCCGAGCAAATCGCGGCCCATCTTCCGGGCTACGATGTTCAGAGCGTGCGCCAGCTGGGCCTTAAGGGAGCGAAGAACGGGAGTCTGCTTGATGCGATTGAGGCGCGCGAATTCCGAGCCTTCATCACGAATGACAAGCGGATGGAGCGCGAGCAGAACCTGTCAGGCCGCCCGTTCGCGATTCTCCTACTGAGCACCAATCACCGGCCGACGATAGAGCCGAATGTCGGCGCCATCGCCGCTGGTCTCGACGAAGCCGTGCCGGGTATCGTCTGCAAGGTCTACTGCGGTAGCTTCGTGCCACGCAAATTCAGGAGACCTCAAGGTCCGTCGATGTAGCTAAGCTCGACGGCTTTCTCAAGGCTGCGGCGTAGAATCCGTCTCCTTCCTCGCGGCCCGGCAAACGCCATAGCTCGCGCTCGCAGTGAAGGTCCGGGTGATTGGCCAAAATCCCGCGGATCACGTCTTCGTTTTCTTCACTTTCGAGCGAGCAGGTTGCATAAAGCAGCTTGCCGCCGGGCGCAAGAAATGGAAGGGCATTCGAAACGATTCGCGCCTGCTTCTGGGCAAAACGCGCGCAATCAGGAGCTTGGAGCCGCCACTTGATTTCCGGGTTGCGCGCCAGAGTCCCGGTTCCTGAACACGGCGCGTCGATAAAGATGCGATCGAAGTGCCGGTTGAAGGGCAGAGGGGCGGCCGCGTCTAAGACGACGCGTGGGCAAACCGGCGGTATTTCCCGAATCCGCTTAAGACTGATATCGCAAGCGACGGCCAGCGAGAGCCGCGTCTCGAGGGCTTGCAGAGTTTTATTTCCGGGCGCGGCACATAGGTCGAGGTAGGCGAGTCCGGGCTGCAAATCGAGTAACGGAACAATAGCCTGGGAGCCGATGTCGTGCAAGCGCATTGCTCGAACGTATGGAAGCGGCTCGATGAGCGCGGCCTTCGCGATCTCTCGTGCCGTAACGGAACCGAAATGCGAGGCCCAGCGCTCGAGCAGCCATTGGGGACACGAGAGCTCAGTGGCCAGATCCGGCCAAGCCACCGGCTCGCGGTTCACCTTTCTAAGCACTGCGTTGGTAAAGCCCGCAGCCGCCCGTTTCTGCCGCTTGACCCACTCGACCGATTCGTCGACGGCCGCATGGGGAGGAATGCGTTCGAGATAGCGCAATTGGAAAATGGCCGCGCGCAGGGCAATGGCGACGACGGTATCGAGCCGGCCGGCAGGGTGCCCGGAATATTGAGAAATCAGGAAATCGAGCTGGGATTGGCGCCGCAAGCAACCGAAGACGATTTGAGAAGCCAGACCGGCATCCCGCGAGGCCAGAGCGGCTGTCCGGTCGCGTAAGGCATCGGATGCAAAGGCGCCTCCACGAACGGCGGCGAGCACCTCGAAGGCGGCGATGCGGGCGGGCGAAATTTTGCTCGTAGAAACCCTGGTCACAAGTCTCAAAAAAGAGATTTACCCCTTGTATAGCAACAAATTAAACCAAGTTTTAGTGTTTACCTCAGCACGGGGCTTGTGGTAGGATGCTAATAGCCTCTGGGGGACTAGATGAGTCGGCGCCTTTCCGGCCACGACGCAATCAGGCTTCTTGCAAGGCGCGCGTCGTACTTCCCTCACGGAGCATACAACACTTACTAATGAGTTTTACCGTTTTCCTTGGAAACCTTCCTGTCTGGGTGACGGGCGACGATATAAAGTCGTGGCTTGCCTCAGAAAATCTGGTCGCGGACGCGATCAAAGTCATTCGCAATCCCGAGACACAGGAGTCGAAGGGATTCGCCTTTATTGAATCGCCGAACCAGGAGGAGATGAACGCCATCATCCGCCGCTTCGACCGTGCTCCACTGGAAGACCGGCTGCTCCGCGCTAATCCGGCCCAGCCGCCCAAATCCGGCAAAGGAGCGGTGAAGAGTACAGCCGCGCCGACACCGGATAGAAGCAGACGGCCCGCAGCAAATGGAGGCGCATCGGCGCGGGGGAACGCGCAGCAGCCAAGCTCGCAGCCCTCAGGTTCGCGGCAACCCGCGGCGCGAAACACCAGTTCACCGCAATCGGGCTCGCAACAGTCGGGTTCACAGCAGTCGGGTTCACAGCAGCGCCGCTCCCCGAATCCGCGCCGCACCGGTAATACGCCCGCCAAGCACAGTGCTTTCGCCGAAGAATTGGCTAAGGCGCTCTAGCCGGTCAGTCTTAAGGTAACGGGCTCTCCAGTCCTGTTACCCGTCCCAGAAAACCCTTGGTACTAACATTTCCGAAAACCGCTTGCATAACTTACGCAAGAACGGTTAGGCTTTTCTTAATACCTCAATTTTGGCCCTCTAGCATCATTTACTTCTAAACTTCCTCCTTCGGTGGTGCGAAATGATGCAGGGATGGGTGCGAACGGCGCTCTAGCGGCAGGGTGTATCCCCACTAGGCGCCTGGTTAGATTTGTGTCACTGGAGAAAAGTCAATGAACAAGATTCTTGCGTTAATGACGGTGGCCGCGTGTGTCGGCATGGCTCAAGACCTGCAGCATGCGGCTAAGCCGGCGCCGCGCCATGTGTCCTTTACCGGGATGCCTTTGAGCTTTGAGCCGAATGTAGGCCAGAGCAAATCCGAAGCGAAATTCGTCGCTCACGGCGCGGGTTACGATCTTCAACTCGGAGCGTCCGGCGCTAAGTTTCAATTCGCCGACCGGACTCCCGGCGCGCATCCTCGCACCCTGACCATGAATCTGGTGAACGCAAATTCCGATGCCGCAATTGAAGGCGAAACCCTGCTGCCCGGAAAAGAAAACTACCTCCCCGCCAAAGATCCTAAGACTTGGTTCACGAACATCCCCACCTACTCGCGAGTGAAATACGACGCCATTTATCCGGGCGTCGATGCCGCGTTCTACGGCAGCGCCATCCGGCCTGAGTATGACTTCCTCCTGCAACCGGGCGCCGATCCCGAACAGATCCGCATGAGACTTTCCGGCTCCGATCAGGCGAGCATCAACGCTGCCGGCGATCTGGTACTTCGATTGGGCAAGGGCGATGTTCGCTTCCTGAAGCCGATCGCCTATCAAACCTCGCAAGACGGCAAGCGCGAAACCGTGCAGGCCGGCTATCGAATGGAGAAAACGGCGAGCGGCGAGCCGTTGTTGGTGAGTTTCTCGCTTGGCAGCTACGATCGCACCAAGCCGCTGGTCATCGATCCAGCGGTTTCCCTTCTGTACTCCGAATATTTAACTTCTTACGTGGGCGCTGTTGCGGTAGACAGTTCCGGAAATACCTATGTTGCCGGCTTCAATAACAGCGGCGGCTTCTATGTTACGAAACTCAGTTCAACCGGGACCGTAACTTATAACACTACGGTTGGGACTGGATATATCTGGCCGGGTGCGATCGCTGTGGATAGCACAGGAAAAGCTTCCGTCGCGGGTTATCTCTACTCGAGCGCCACATTGCCGACAACCAGTAACGCCTACCAGAGCACGGCGACGGGGAACGAGGCGTTTCTCGCCGTGTTGTCGTCGGCTGGTGCAGTTTCCTACGCAACGTTTCTCGACGGTGCCGATGGCGCGACAACCGGGGCGCAAGGTGTCGCGGTAGATTCGAGCGGCAACGCTTATGTTACGGGCTACACCTATTCCTCGAACTTTCCAACTACTAGCGGCGCCTATCAGACTACCCACTCACCCTCATA
>JBAUUG010000257.1:0-7164 GCA_049582585.1 Bryobacteraceae bacterium
GTTTACACTACGGCACCCTGAGGATATCGACCCGGATTTGCCGGTCTTCCTCTCACTGTCGTATCTCCTGACCGGGTTTGACGAAGTCGAACTGCAGGGTACGGGCATGCTGGAGACGTACTATTGCGTCCTCATGAAGGAGGATGATCAGGAGGGTGTTCGCGGGTTTCTTAAAAAAGCCAGAGAGATACTCAACAGCGCAAATCCCCATCAGGAGATCAAGAAGACGTTGATCGAGCCGCCCGTTGCCGCGAACGCGTCCCGCTTCGATCAGATGCCCTACCAGGGGCTGGCCCAGAGAATTATCCTGCTGTGGTACACGGGCATTTGGACCACCATGAATTGGAGCGACAAGAAATCGCAGCAGGAAAGAACGGCAATGGTGAGCGCGGAAGCATACAAGGAGGGTTTGATCTGGGCGGCGGCGGAAACCCATCCCGCAGGCGCCAAACAGCCCGGGTATAACTCCTGGAGTCAACCGCCCGTCTTAAGAACCAGGTATTAAGACGACCTGATGAATGAAGAGGAAATGGAATACAGCGATTTCGATGTTGTGATCGTGGGCTCGGGTATCGCCGGTGCCTTCGTAGCCAAAACCCTGGTCGATGCCGGCAAGAAGGTTCTGATGCTGGATGCCGGTCTCGAATCCGGAATGGCGCTCGAAGGCACGTCGGCTTATCGCGCGCAGATGGCCTACCTCGACACGTTTTATCGAGCTACCGCGAAAGCTCCCAACTCGCCGTATCCCAAACTGCAGAACGCCCCTTCCTCCGACGTGCTCGATGTGCAGCCCGTCGAAAGCATGGATCACAAGAGCGGCTACCTCGTGCAAAAGGGTCCGCTGCCGTTCGGCAGCGATAACTGGGTCGGCCCGGGCGGCACCACGCAGCACTGGCTTGGCACCGCACTGCGAATGCTGCCCAACGATTTCCGCATGAAGACGATGTACGGACATGGCGTCGATTGGCCGATTTCCTACCAAGACCTTCGTCAATACTACGAAATGGCCGAGTACGAGATCGGCGTTGCCGGTGAGGTGAAGGATCAGCACCTGCCGAACACCGGTAGCGATTATTTCAGCCCGGACTATGTGTTCCCCATGGAAAGGATCCCGTCAAGTTACCTGGACGGGTTAATGCTGAGAAAGACAGAGGGGCTTCCCGTCGAAATGCAAAAGGAGGATGGGACAACAGAGACCCATACCATCTATTGCAGCACCACGCCGCAAGGAAGGAATTCCATACCCAACCCGGAATACAAAATCGCCGGCGTCGCCTGGAATCGTCGGTCGAAGAAGCTGTGTCTGGTCAAAACAGACCCAGGCAGCTATCGGCCCGTAGGGTCGTTGTGGGATCCGTATACGGGTCAACGGTGCGAAGGCAATGCGGCTTGTGTGCCCATCTGTCCGGTGCAGGCCAAGTACAACGCTCTGAAAACCTTGAAGCGAGCGAAGGAAAGCAACCCACACCTGTTCGAGATTCGGTCCCAATCCGTTGCCTATGAGTTGGTGATCGATCCGGACTCGAAGCGCATTGCAGGCGTCCGATTCAAGAGATACGAGTCCGACTCCGAAACCAAGTACACGCCGGGAGTCGCCCGCGGCACGGTGTACGTACTTGCCGCCAGCGCCATCGAAAACGCCAAGCTGCTTCTGGCTTCCGGCGCGGCTAACTCCAGCGATCAGGTCGGACGCAATCTGATGGACCACATGTGCCTGCTCACCTGGGGTCTGTTCCCGGAGAAGGTGTATCCATTCCGCGGTCCTGGCTCGACCACCAATATCTCGTCATTCCGCGACGGAGATTTCCGGTCGAGGCACTCCGCGTGGATCTGCCCGATTGATAATTGGGGTTGGGGCTGGCCGGAGTTTTCACCCGGAACCGATGTGACCGAAGCGGTTTCTGAAGGGATTTTCGGCCCGGCGCTGCGGAAACACCTCAACTGCGTGTTGACCCGGCAGGTGCTGCTGCACTTTGAATGCGAGCAGGACCCCGAACCCGGCAATCGGGTCACGATCGATCCGACATACAAGGATCGCCTCGGTAACTATCGTCCCGTCATTCATTACAATGCGTCGGAGTATGTGAAGAAAGCGTTTGTGGCGGCCAAGTCCATCTCCGACAAGATCTTCGAAGAAAACGGCATCAAGGACAGGACTGAGTACGTGATCGGCGAGGCCGATTACTGGCAGTACAAGGGCAAGCCCTATACGTCGCGGGGCGCCGGCCATATTGTAGGAACGCACCGCATGGGGAGCGACAAGAACGATTCTGTGGTGGATCCCGATATGCGCACATGGGACCACGACAACCTGTTTCTTGCGGGTTGCGGAAACATGCCAACACTGGGAACTTCCAATCCCACTCTCACCATGACTGCGCTTGCGTTCAAGGCGGCTGAAGCAATTCTCAAACAACTCGAAGCGTAGAACTAAGATGCTCTATCGCCAAGAACATAATCCGCTAAGACAGAAGCTCATTCCTGAGGACCACGGCAACGATGTCCCGGCAGGCGCTCCGGCGTTCAAAAAACTCGAGGACTTGCAGGGTGCCCTGCAAGATGCGATCGCTTTGGAGCACTTCACCATTCCTCCATATCTGTGCGCGCTGTACTCAATCCACGAGCGCGCCAATCCTGAGGCGGCGCGAATCATCAGGACGGTCGTGGTGGAAGAAATGCTGCACATGATTCTGGCCGCCAATATTCTGAATGCTATCGGCGGCAAACCCGCGATCCGCAATTCTCTGCCTGAGTACCCCAAGAAGATGCCATTCAGTCAGATTGGTTTCACGGTAAACCTGCTGAAATTCGAGAAGGAAGCCATAAACACATTTCTCCGCATTGAGAGGCCCGCGCCACGCATGGATGCGCCGCCTGCCGGGAAGTTCTGGTCGATCGGCGAGTTCTACGAAGCGGTACGCGAAGCGTTGCGGCGCCTCGATCGAGAAACAGCGGGCGGAATCTTCACCGGAACACAAAAGCAGGTGACAAACGAGCACTATTACGGAAGCGGGGGAAAGCTTAGGTCGGTGTGCTCGCTTGAAGATGCCGAACTCGCGATCAATGAGATCGTCGGACAGGGCGAAGGGATCGATGGCACTATCGAGGCCGGCGACGACGACCTCTTTAACGACGATGTCGAGTTCGCCCATTACTTCCGCTTCAATGAGATCTTCCATGAACGCCGGTACCGGGCGGGCGACCAGCCTGGGGATGCTCCATCCGGGGATCCATTGCGCGTCGATTGGAATGCCGTTTACAACATGGTTCCCAACCCGAAGATGAGCATGTTCCAGGGTCGGGGCTTGATCGAGAAGGCTGAGCAGTTCAACCGCATCTACGCGAAGCTTCTCTCCAATATTGAGGAGGCATGTAACGGGAAACCGGAGGTCCTCAAGGAGCAAGGCATTCCGCTTATGCATGCGATGCGAATTACCGCAGTGGACCTGATGAATGAACCCATTGGGAACGGCGGCTATACCGCCGGTCCCACCTTCGAATTTTCAGACTGCGGAGCGTAGCTTTATGAACAGCCCTCTGCGACCCATGACAGCCCATAACACGCTGCACGGGCTGCTCTATCAGGCCACCAGCGCGGAATACATCGCCCTGTGCGTCCAAATGTATCAATTGGCGCGGCACGCTCTAGTCGAGCGCTTACGGTCGGGGACTTTTCGCCGACCCGCCCTTATCTTCGACCTCGACGAAACGCTACTCGATAACTCCGCGTACGCCGCTTGGCAGATCGGGTCGGGCTGTAATTTCGACGAGCAGACTTCCTGGAAGGATTGGTGCAACACATCCCAATCCGGCGCGGTGCCGGGTGGATTCGAGTTCGTCCGCTTTGCTGCAGAGAGTGGAGCCACCCCGATATTCATCACCACACGTCTCAACGAGACGCGCGTTGGTACGGCACGTAACCTGATGAATTGGGGAGCCCTGACAGATGAAGAATTTCGGGCTGAAGAACAGAATGGCACCGAGCCCGAACACGCCTTCAAGACCCGGCTCTTTATGAAGGGAATGCCTGATGTCCATGTGGACAGGCCGAACGGGAAGCAAACGTTTCACCTCGCCAACAAATTTATGCAGCGTGTTTTTTGCGAGCGAGTGCTTGGCTTCGAGATCATCCTCTCGATCGGCGACAACCTCTCTGATTACGCTGAGTACTACGGTCAGGTCTTTGACCCAACCGGGGCCTCGGCTCCGCATGAGTTCCCTACAATCGAAAGCCGCCGCGCCTCAGTCTGGCAGGATCTGCCCCTCTTCGGCCGCGATTTCATTCTGATTCCGAACGCGACCTATGGGGGGTGGCTGAGCGCCTTCGAGGCCAACAGATTCGGTGCGTCGGATGAACTCGCCTCCACCGCGAACCAGGTACGCGACGGACTGCACGAGCCGCAAGAACCATTCACCTACGACTCGACAAAAACCGTCACACCGATAGGGCCGAAGTTCTCGACAAACAACCTTCGCATTTGGGAGGGACCGTCGCCGCGCTCCGGCGAGCGAAAACGTTAACCGAAACAAAGGTCCATGGTAGAGATGGCGGTCATACTGGAAAGCGGGAGCGCTTAAGCTGATGGTGAAACTGCAGCTTCTGCTCCGCCACCAATCGCGTACGCCGGAAAGTATCCAAGAGCGTCCTCGCGTCATTGGGAGTCGCTCCCACGGGCCAGGGAAGTGCGACGATCTCGGCTGAGGTCGATCCGGACCAGTTCCAGAAGCTGTTTGGAATGCTCGGCACGGATCAACAACTGCCCGACAGACCTGGGAGTCCCTTCAGAACTTCAGCGTCATGTGCAGAGTATCTCAGTCGCGCCGCCTCATATGTACCTGAAATGAACGGCACACCTGAATTGCCGCGGTTGATGAAGCCACCTGTGGAACCTTAATTCATGTGAACGTCGTGAATGCCGTCACCCGAATCGTAGAGCCGACCGAAAATCCACACATCGGAGCCGTGCGACCGCGCGTTTTCGAACCTGCGTGTGAGTGAAGGGATCGGTTCGGCTTGTTCGCTACCATCCATGATATCGGGTGGTCCGCCAAGGACCGGTCCCCTTTAAAATATCGCTCCGCAAGGAAGTCGAGCGCTGGCAAACCTCTTGCATCAGTCAAATCCCGGAATCCCGAGGCCATTGTCTTAAGGTGTCAAGTACCCCATGGTCAAAGTCATAGAGCAGCTTGTACTGCAACAGGTCATCGGAATCGTCAGTGCCAACGTTGATAGCACAATCCCACGGACTTCCATTGCCTTCGAAACTGAAACTACCATGCAAATGGTACTGGATCTCGTGTCGCTTACGGGACGATTTTAAGCACGGTTTGGAGACACATTTGCATCGCAGCGCACCGTAGGTGATCGGCATTTGAGCTTATCCCTCCCTTGTCGATTAATGAGAAAACAGCTTGCGATCCTGTTCCAACTGGGTGCCTTCCCTGTAGAATCGTTCGAACCAGGCTGGTTTTCCATCTAATTCTTGTGGTAACTGCAGCGTCAACGCTCCAGTGCTCTTCGATTGACGCGCCCCCTGCATCTTGGTACGGAACTGTAGATGATCAAAAATACGCAGAGCTTCAACTGCGTAGGATGTTGCTACCCGCTGATCCTCGATCATGACGAGATTATCGCCATTCTTCTCTTCACCGCTTACGGAAAGGTTTGACGAGCCAGTGAACACTTTCGCGGTCGGCAGGTTGAAGTCGGTCACAACAAACTTATCGTGTTCGTGTCGGCCGGACCCGCCACTCCACTCACTCTTGAACGGTTGGGGAGCGTTCTTCGCGAGAAACTCAAAATCAACAATCCCAAGCGAACCATCCGGCTTCTTCACTTCAAGCCCCCCTTTCCTATCCGAAATTCCGCAGCTGAAAACAGGTTTGCCTTCCAAGCGATCGATGGCTTCGCGCACTGGCCCGCTCGTAGACTGATTCAAGAAAGCGATTACGAAAAAGACAGAGGAACTCGCTTGGTCAATTGCAGCGCCTACGGGGCTTAGGGACAGGTTCGAATCGAGGTGCGGCGAGAAGCAGAAATGAACGGTTGGTTTGCCTGCTGACTCGACAAGATGCCATTTTGACGAAATATCTTCCGTTTTGAACTGCCTGGGGCTTGTGAACGCCTGTTCGAACACGTTCTCGAACAAGCCAGCCACTTCGGACGAATAGAACACCAAGGCGTTATTAGCTTGGATGTACAAACCGCGGAAACTGAAGTTCGTAGAACCGTGCAACACTTTTATTGCTTGGCCATTGCGCTTCGCGATAAGCACCTTATTGTGCTGCAAGCCGGAAAAGTGCATGCGAATAACTCGCTCTTCACCCGCCGACTTAGCCAGTCGCGCCGCTGCTTGCGATTCCGGGCTGGTGGAAGGCTTGTGCGCCCCTGAATCATCAATGATTGCTCGCAGCCGGGGTCCAACCTGTTCCAAAAGAGCGACTATGTCGGGCTCATTCAAGTCATAGGCAAAAAAGTCGAGTTCGAGGGTTTCATCTGCAATCGCATCCCTCAAGAAATCAAAAATCAGCTGGTAAGCTTCGAAGCCAAGCCACTCGTAAACATCACCTTTGACTTTCTTGAATTTGAGGGCGGTGTTGTTCGCCTTTTCGGTTGGGATGATCTTTGTATTGTTTTTGTACCGCTCGGCGTACGCCTGAGATGAGGCGAAGTTCCTCGTGAAACCGACATCAAGAAACCCATCGTAAACGACTGCGTCCAGTGAGATGTCGAGAGTTATCGAGGTGCCAGCATATAGCGTTCGATCGGACTTCATGTGCTGCTTGGTCACCCGATATGTGTATTGCGCTGGCTTTGGATCGTTAGGGAAATGAATCCAACGGAACTTCTGGAATGGTGCTTCTGTCGAAGGAAAAATGCGCGAACCCGTGACCGCTCTGAGGGCATTTGATTTTGGATAGGAGAATGCTAGCCGATTCCCTAAAGGTTCGAATCCGCTTTTGTCCCCGGGGCTTTGAACCTCGATCGAAAAGCCGACTAGATCGGCTTCTGGATTGTCAACGTCCATCCCAATCAGGACCATGCGCTCACCGCGCCATAACTTAACACTGAAACCTTCGATCGTCTTTGCGTTTGTAAATGCACTCATTCTGATATTGTTCGTCTCCGCGCCGTCCCGAAATGATGTTATCGAACCTTTATAG
>JBAUUG010000258.1:0-6466 GCA_049582585.1 Bryobacteraceae bacterium
GCACATTGAAAAATTCGCTGACTGCCAGAATATAGTCGCCGGAGCCAAGCTTCAGGCTGAGATACGAATCGTTACACATTTTGGTGACCGGATCGGATTTCATGCTGCCCGAGCACGTGGCGTCAGCTCCATCGCTTGCGATCAGGTTGCCCGTCGATCCATTAAAAATTGAGATGACAGGCACGAAGCCGCCTGCTGGAGTGGTGATGCCGTTCTCCGTTCCACCTCCATAAGAATCGGTCGAGATTACAACCTGCGATGTTTTGGTTAAATCCCAAGTAAATTCCTGAACTTGGTCGTCACCCGTAAGCGTTCCTGTGTAGGTTGTCGTGGAGGACGCTCTCGCCTGACTTATAGTGAGAGAACCCAACGCAAAGATCCCCATTGAAAACGCTAACTTACTTCTAAAAGCCATCTACATAACTCCTTCTAGGCTAGTTGCCCCTACCGCTCGGTGATACGGTGGAGCGATGCTGAACGGATTAAGAACCGGAAATAATTCCAGTACTGGGAACATTTCACAATCCAAGAAGAGAATGCGTGTGCTATTTTTTTGCAGTTTGCATCTATGTATGGAAGTGAGCCCGCATAAGATCGTCAGAGCCTCTTGCGCGTGCGCAAAGAAATTTCGTAACGCCGTCACGTGAGAATCCACACAGCATCGTTTCGTGAGCCCGGCATACATGAGGGCGCACATGCAACCCGCCGATAGCTCCGATTCCGATCTAATAGAACGTCTTCGTAAGCGCGATCCCGACGGCTTGGCTGCCGCATACGAGCGCTACGGACACGTAACATACTCCTTATTTGTTCGAATCACGCGCGATCAGGGTGCCGCAGAAGATTTAGTTCAAGAGTTATTCATTCGATTGTGGAATCGGGCTCGAGAATTCGATTCGAGCCGAGGGGCGCTGGGCGTTTGGATTTTATCCATCGCACGGAATATGGCGATCGATCATGTGCGTTCCGCTCAGGCACGTTTCGCCACCAGAGTTCGTTCTCTGGATCACATTGATCAGTTATGTTTCTCAAAAAATCCGACTGACCCTGTATCTCGTATCGATAGTGTAAGGACTCTCAAGGGGGCATTCGAGAAGTTGAATGCCAACGAGAAGCGCGTAATGGAGCTCGCGTATTTCGAGGGATTCTCGCAATCGGAGATAGCGGCGCGGATTCAAGAGCCACTCGGAACGGTCAAGAGCTGGATGAGGTCGGCCTTAAGCCGCCTGCGTGCGGCCGTCAAAGGGGCCGAGACAACATGACACACGCCGAAATGAACGAGCTATACGAACTGTACGCGCTCGGCGTTCTGGAGGCCGAGCTTAGCGAGGAAATTGAGAAGCACCTGAACGAAAAGTGTGAGTACTGCATTGAGCATGTTCGGGCAGCAGCTGAATTGATTTCCGCGCTCTCGGCAGCCGCAGAGCCTGTCGTGCCTCCCGATCGGTTGCGGCAGCGCGTGCTTGCGAGCGTCAGGCCGCCCAAGCGCCCGGTTCGTTGGATGTTCGCGGTAGCCGCGCTGAGCGCCGCATGCGCCGTGCTGCTGATCTTCTCCATTTGGTCGCGAAGCGAAAAGGGAAATATGCGCGACCAATTGAGCGCGCTGACTCGTGAACGAAACGAGCTGCGGTCGGCGGTGGAAATGTTGAGCAAGCCGGAGACGCGCGCCTTGCAATTCGGCTTGGCCGAGAATCTTCCGCATGGCCGTTTACTCGTGAACCGGAGTGGCGCATTAGTATTCATCGGTTCACGACTACCCGCTCTCGCGACGAACAGGACATTCGAATTGTGGCTGATACCGAAGGCTAAAGGCGCGGCTCCTCAACCGGCAGGACTCTTCCGATCAAATGCCTCGGGCGATTCGGTTCTTATTTCTCCGGCGGCGGTAAATACAACCGACACGGCAGCGGTAGCTGTGACAGTAGAGCCGTTGAAGGGATCCAGCGCTCCGACTACGAAGCCTTTTCTTGTGGTGCCGCTGGGCGGGTGACCCCGCTGGGCTGGGCGTCTGGCGACACTATGGTTTTCGTTCCGCGCCGGCTGGAACAGGATTGTCTTGCGATGGCCGGATACCGCTCTCAGGTAGTGGAACGAGCATCTGCTCCTTGCGATAGATCAGCGTAGAGGTGTTATAGCTGGCGAGCTCGAACCCGTGACCATGCGTGATTGCATCGGTGGGGCAAGCCTCCACACAATAGCCGCAAAATATGCAGCGGTTGTAATCGATGTTGTAGACCTTGGCATAGCGCTCGCTGCCGCTGTAACGTTCCTGCTCGGTGTTTTCGGCAGCTTCGATGTAGATGCAGTTTGCTGGACAAGCGGCGGCGCATAAGAAGCAGGCCACACATTTCTCCAGGCCGTTCTCATCTCGCTGCAGCACATGGGCGCCGCGATAACGCTCCTCGACTTGAGCCGGGCCGTCCGGATACTCTTCCGTGATGGCGGGCTGAAGCATCTCCTTGAAGGTGATGCCCATCCCTCTGGCAATTGCGGCCGCCGAGTCGAATATTTCGCCGATTCCCGCCATAGTCAGTTTCAGGGTAGCGCACGCCCCTCGCACGCTCGGGGTTCCGATAAGGATAGCGTAAGATCCAGCCGCCCGAGCCGATAAACTTGTGTTGTGCGAGTGGTCCTGCTTTTCTTTCTGGCGGCTCTCCTGGTATTTGGCGAGACCTTCAGGCTGTATTTGAAAGATGGGGATTACCATGTCGTGCGCGAGTACCAGGTCCAGGGAGACCGCATCCGATATTTCAGCACCGAGCGCGGCGAATGGGAAGAAATCCCCAAAGACCTGGTCGATCTGGATAAAACGGAGCGCGAGAGGAAGGCGAATCGGGAAGAATCCACAAAGGTAGCGAAAGAAGAAGACGAAGAGGAGAAGGCCGAGCGCGCGGTCAGGCGCGAGATTGAATCCGTGCCCATGGATGCAGGCGCATACTTCAAAGTTAATGACCAAATTAAGGCGCTCACGCTCGCGGATTACCAAATCGTTACTAACAAGAAGCGCAAGGCGCTGCAGGTTTTATCGCCCGTGCCCCTGGTTCCGGGCAAGGCTTCGGTCGTGATTCACGGCGATCATTCGAAATTTTTAGTAAATGAAGAGCGGCCGGATTTCTATTTAAGACTGGCGAAAGAGGAACGATTCGGCATTATCAGCCTTACGCCGAAGAAGGACTTGCGGGTGGTGGAGAACATTTCGATTCTGCCGGTTGTCAAAGAGAACGTTGAAGATCGAAAGCAGATGGATACATTTCAGCAGCAGCTGGCGAGCGGATTGTATAAGGTATGGCCTGAGAAGCCGCTCACGCCAGGCGAGTATGCGTTAGTGGAATACTCCGAGGGCGGGGAAAACGGCGAGATCAATCTGCTGATCTGGGATTTCGCGGTAAAGTGAGCTTTGACCGCGTCTATTCATACCGGAGCGCGAGCGTTGGGTCGATTCGGCTGGCGCGGAGCGCAGGGATGAATCCCGCGAGCGACGCTACCGCTATCATCGCCACAGTTGAAACTGACAGGGTTGCAGGGTCATGCGGGGCTAAGCCATAGAGTTGGCTTCGTACCAAGGTGGTCAGAGCTACCGCAGCGGGAAGCCCAACCAAGACTCCCGCGGCGACGAGAAGAAGCACCTCCTTCATGACCATCCAAACGACGTTGCCCCGTAGAGCTCCCAAAGCCATGCGAATTCCAATCTCGCGTGTCCGGCGCGAGACGGTATAAGCCATCACGCCGTAAAGACCGATTAACGCGAGAAGCGTGGCGAGAAATCCGAATACGGACGAGAGGCTGGCGATCAATCGCTCATTGCGCAACGAGAGATCGATCTCCTCGTTGATTGTACGCATGCCATAAACCGGAATGTTTGGATCCAGTTGTTGAATCTTTCGCCGAACAACCGACATGAGCTGCTTGGGATCGACAGCAGTTCGGATGTAGACGGTCATGGCGCCTACGTGCCGATCGGCCAGATAAGGAACAAAAGCTTGTACGGGAATTTCATCCCGAAGGTTTGTGTATTTGATATCTTTCACGACGCCGATCACTTGCATATCGGTTTTGATTCCTGGGTCTGATCCAAACCCGATGTGCAGCCCGACCGGGTTCCGGCCGGCGAAATACTTCTTCGCAAAGGCCTCGTTGATCATGATGGTTGTCGGGCTCCAATCGTCCGGGTCAGGACCATGTCTCACGTCGGTAGTGTCCTTGATCGTGAAGTCTCGGCCAGCCAGGATGGGGACGCCAAGCGTCGCAAAATAATTGGGACTGATAGCGTTCATGTAGGGCTCGGGATCCTCTCCCGGTTTCGGAGTATAGCCTTCCACGGTCACCGAACTATCCCAATCGTTGTCGTCCAGAATTCGCAGGGAAGCGAGGCCGACGGACCTCACGCCCGGGATCGAGCCGATCTCATCTGCGATGCGCTGGTAAAAGATTTTGGTCCGTTCGAGAGTGTATCCATCAAGAGATGGATCGAGATTAAAGCCGACCAGCCGCTCCGCCGAGAAACCAGGGCCCAGATTGCGGAGATTGGTCAGAGTTCGCAGAAATAGCCCCGCTCCAATCAGCAGCAGAAGAGAGAGCGTGATCTGCGCGGTTACTAAAACCTTTCGCAAACCAACGCGGCCGCCGCCGAGAACTGAGCCGGCTTGATCTTTCAGCGTGGGAGCAACATCCGCGCGAGAGCTTTGGAGAGCTGGAACGAGGCCAAAGATCAGTGCGGTGGTGAGCATCATGCCGAAGGTGAAGCCGAGAATTCGAAAATCGGGAATGGCCGAGAGGGCAATGCCCCCGGAATCAGCGCCCAGATAAGCGGCAAGCAGGAAGCGATCGGCCCAGAAAGCTAATACGAGACCAGCGGCCGCTCCGAAACCGGACAGCAGCAAGCTCTCGACCAACAGTTGGCGGACAATGCGCGCCCGTCCGGCGCCAATCGCCAGGCGCACGGCGAATTCTCTCTTGCGCGCGGTTGCGCGGGCCAGCAGCAGATTGGCGATGTTGGCGCAGGCCAGAAGAAGCACCGCGCCGGTGATTCCGAACAGCAGCCACAGCGGGGTGGTGAGCCGGTCCCTCAGGTAAGAGCGGCCGCGCGATCCAGGTAAAACGTCGATCGAGCTCTTCAGAAATTCCCGCCGCTCATACGGGGACGCATTACGGAAAGCGGGCTCTTTCACTTCCAGCTCGAGCATCTGGTGCATGAACGGCGCGAGCGATGCTTTAGCCTGCTTCGCGCTGACGCCCGGCTTGAGACGCCCGTACGCCTCCACCCAGCTCCAACGACGGTCTTTGAGCGCATCCCATAGCGGCGTCATCTGCGCCTTCATCATGATGGGAACGAAGATTTTAGGCGCGTGCCCCAATTCCACGCCATCAAAGCCGGGCTCGGCGACGCCCACCACGGTCATGTCTCGGCCGTTGACGATCAGCGTTTTGCCGATGATCGAAGGGTCCGACGCAAAACGATTTCGCCAGAAGCTGTAGCTGAGCATCACTATTGGATGACCGCCGGGGAGGCGATCGTCATCGGGCGTTAGCGTCCGGCCGAGAGCCGCTCCGACACCGAGCACCTGGAAGTAGGTACCGGAGACGAGTTCCGCGGGGACGCGCTCGGTTCGATTGCCGTACCCGAGACTCGCCGCTATGCTGAAGCGGCAGAACATTCCCGAGAAGGTCTTGTTGTTGTCGCGAAAATCCCGGTACATCGGGTACGACATCGAGTTCTGGCCCGAGCTGCTGCCGTAATTGGACCCGACTTTGGTCAGCAGCACGAGCTGCTCAGGATGTTTGACCGGAAGCATTCGTAGAAGAACCTGATCCAAGAGGCTGAAGACGGCGGTGTTCGCGCCGATCCCAAACGCGAGCGACAGAACTGCGATCGCAGTAATAAGCGGGGTGCGGCGGAAGCCCCGAATCGCGTAACGAATGTCGTTCCAGATCGTGCTCATATGCTCCTTAGAGTCAGCAGTATTCCCCCATCAATCGATGCCATGGATGCGCAATGATACCAGCTGATCCAAAGTCAGATTTTGCATGCCGTGGGATGAGCGCAGTTTCTCGATGTACTCAGGGGTGACGCCGTGAATCCTCAGTGCAATTAGTTGATCGGGCTCGGCGCGATGATACCCCAAGTGATCGAGTTCTCTGACGAATTCGGGCGAAACTCCGTGGATGCGGAAAGCAATCAGTTTATCGCTATCCGTGACATCGAGACCCGCGCTGTGGAGATCCCTTACAAATTCCGGAGAGACTCCGTGAATCCGAAAAGCGATCAGTTTGTCCGGATCAGTCACATTGAGACCTGCGTCCCGAAGCCCCTTTATAAATTCAGGCGAGACTCCGTGAATTCGAAAAGCGATCAACTTATCGGGATCGGTGACGTTGAGACCGGCGCTCCGAAGACCGTTGATGAACTCCGGCGAGACGCCGTGAATTCGAAATGCGATAAGCTTGTCGGCATTCTTGACATTTAACC
>JBAUUG010000259.1:0-14477 GCA_049582585.1 Bryobacteraceae bacterium
CCATGGAGAGCCGCGCGTCTCCCGGAACGATCTCTACGCGTGCCGCGCAATCAGACAAGAAAGTGAAGCGGCGCCGAGCGATATCCACAATGAGGGGATTTATTTCATAGAAGCGTAAACTGTCGCCTTGGCGCCCGTAAGACGCGAGGGTGCCGGTTCCCAGGCCGACGATCGCCATTCGCAGAGGCCCGGTAGACGCGAGCGCGCGCCAGGTGAGGCCGATACCCGAATCCACGCCGTAATATGTCGTCGCTTGGCGCTTTAGCTTCGGCTCCAGAAACTGAATGCCGTGCGTAATAGTGCCATGGGTCAGTTCGCGAATCTTATGGCCGTTGTCGACGAAATCGTCCACCCGGAGAGCACCATAGAAGTTGCGCGCCAAGAGCGTTGATAAGCGGACGTCTCGCCAGGTTTCCTGCGATACGTATGCGGCAAGCGCGAGAGTTCCTGCCAACGCGGCAACCCACAAAGGCAGGCCGGCTCTCGATTTCAGCCACTTGCGCCGTTCGCGCCAAAAGAGAAATAGAAACAGCACGGCGCACCCAACGAATGCAATGGGATACTCGTACATCGCGGGGAAAACATGGGGCGCGAACACCGCAATAAAAACGCCTCCTAGAGCGCCGCCGATCGAAAGACAAAGATAGAAGGTTGTGAGTTGCCCGGCTGCCGGTCGCAATCGGGCCAGCTCGCCGTGGCAAGCCATCGAGCAGACAAACAGCGCGGCGCATAAGAGGGGAACAGCCACGCCGATCACTTCTTCCTGCAGGGGGCCGCGAGCGGCTGCCAGGCAACCCAAGGCCGGAAGCAACAGCGGAATTACGATGCCGCGCTTGTACCATCGGCTGCTCTCAAAACACAGAATGAACGTGAGCAGGTAGATACTGAGCGGGAGCACCCATAACAGCGGCATGGGCGCTATGTTCTGCGTCAGCAGATTCGTAACGGCCAGCAGAAGCGTCGATGCCGAAGCGGCTAGAGAGACCCACAGCATGAGGTCCGCGGCATTGGGCCGTTCGCGCGGGGCAACATCTCGTGAGAGTGGTTGACAACTCTCCGGAGTACGCCTCACGAACATCGCGGTTGCGATGCATAACATTGCGAACAACGCGAAAGCCGCGGACCACAGCCAGGCTTGCTGATGGCCCGTGAGATACGGCTCGAGAAGAGTCGGATATGCGAGCAGGGCCGCTAAAGACCCGGCATTCGACAATGCGAAATACCGATACGGCAGCGCGCCCTTTTTCGTTCCGGCATACCAGCTCTGAAGCAATGGCGTGGTGGCCGAAAGCATTACGTACGGCAGTCCCGCCGAGGTTGCGAGAACTCCCAATACGCGCCAAGTGGGATCTTGCCCCGGACTGGGCTGCCATTTCGCATTCGGAAGAATCGGCAGCACGGCGCAGCTCAAGATCAGCAGGATCGCGTGAACCGCCGCCTGACGCTCAGTGCGGAAGCTGCCGACCAGCGCGTGCGCATACAAGTACCCGAGCAGGAGCCCGCACTGAAAGAACAGCAGGCTTGTGATCCACACCGCCGCTGAACCGCCGAACCATGGCAGAATCAGCTTCGAGGCGAGTGGCTGGACAACAAACAGCAGACACGCGCTAAAAAGAATGGTGACGCCGAAGAGCAGCCGCAAGCGGAAACGAGAACACTGGTATTTCACTCAGCGCTTGCCGAGTGCCGTCTCGATTGCCTTCGACGCGAGAGGTCCCATCACTTCATAGCCTGCATCGTTGGGGTGCAGGCCATCGTAAGTGAGATCTTTCTTCAGCATCTTGTTCTCGTCAAGCATCGCCGAATAGTAATCCAGATACACCAATTGATGGCGCGCGCAATACTCTTTGATCCAGGTGTTCAGCGCGATGATTTTTTCGGGCGGGCGGTGCTCCGTTTGCGGCTTGACGTAATCGCAGACCGGCATAACGGATGCCAACACTACTTGTATGCCGTTCGCGCGAGCGAGCTGCGCCATGGAATCCAGATTGCCTTCGATGTCTTCCAGGCTCTCCGGGCCGGTGTTTCCGGCAATGTCGTTCGTCCCGGCAAGAATCACCACCGCTTTCGGCTTCAAATCGATCACATCGGGTCGAAAGCGGATCAGCATCTGCGGAGTCGTCTGCCCGCTGATGCCCCGATTGACGTACGGCTTGCCGGGGAAGAACTTGCCGTGTAAGCGGCCCCACCCGTCGGTAATGGAATCTCCCATGAAAACCACGCGGTCTTCCCCTGGAGCCGGCACACCCAGCTTCGCGTTCTCGTCGCGATAGCGCGACAGATTCGCCCAGTCTTGAAGCGTTTTCTCGTCCTGCGCCAGCTTGGCTTGGAGCTTTTGCACGTCGGCGTTAGCGGTGTCCGGCGCTGTAGCCTGCGGGTATGCCAACGCTGACACTGCCAGCGCGGTCAGAAGAGATGTCAATAACCTGTTCATGTTTTTTGCCCTGCGCTTCACGTAGTCCGGCGCTTCACGTCGATGCTCAACCTTTTGATCTTCTGATTCAGTGTCGACAGCGGAATTTTCAGCGCTTCCGCCGCTTCAGTTTGGCTGTAATTCACAGTTTCAAGCGATTCGATTATCTTTCGCCGCTCAAAGTCCGCCAAAATTTCCGGCAGTGAAGCGTCGGGAGCAAGCATCCCGTTATGATCGCGCGAAATACGTATGCCGCTCGCTCTTTGCAGCTGATCCGGCAGCACATAGACCGGAACCGATGCGGAAGTCGTAAGCACCACTGAGCGCTCCACCGCATTCTCGAGCTCACGCACGTTCCCCGGCCAATCGTGCTCCATCAGAATCTGCATGGCCTCCGGCTCAAAGCTGAGTAGGGAACGCCCCTCATGGTTCAGGAACTTCTCATTTTCGCGGCAGTAACGGATGAAGAAATGGTCAATCAGCAGCGGGATATCCTCTCTGCGATCGCGCAAAGGCGGGAGGTTCAAATTGATGACATTGAGCCGGTAGTATAAATCCTCCCGGAATTTCCCTTCGTCTACCAGCTTCCGCAGATCTGAATTGGTTGCCGCGATAATGCGAACATCCACCCGCATGCTTTCATTCGATCCCAAAGGCATGAATTCTCGATCCTGCAACACGCGCAGAAGCTTCACCTGAATCTCCGGACTGATCGTCCCAACTTCGTCAAAGAAAATTGTCCCTCTATTCGCTGTCTCGAAAAACCCCTTGCGATTAGCGATGGCGCCCGTGAACGACCCCTTGACGTGCCCGAATAGGATTGATTCGAGCAGCTCCGAAGGCAGCGATCCGCTGTTTACCGGAACGAAAGTCTGATCCGCCCTCGCCGAATGTCCGTGGATGGCTTTGGCGATCAGTTCCTTTCCCGTCCCGGTCTCGCCGGTGATCAAGATGGTGGCGCGGCTCGGGGCTACTTGCGCCACCTGATCCAAAAGCCGCAGCATGCGCTCGCTCTTTCCGACGATGTTAGGAAACGCGTATCGCTGTTTCAGCGCCCGTTTCAACTGCGTGTTTTCTCGCTCCAGGTGACCTTTGGCGATCATCCGGTCGATTTCGATCAGCAGCTTTTCGTTGTCCCATGGCTTCGCGAAATAATCGTTCGCGCCCGATTTCAAGGCGCGCACCGCAACCTCGACGGAACCGTAAGCGGTCAGCATGAACACAGGTGTTTCAGGGTCCCGTTGGCGAATATCGGCAAGCACTTCCATGCCCGAACGGTCCGGCATCATCAAATCCAGCAGGATGAGATCGTACGTCCCCGACTCGAATTTCTGTAGGCCCGACGAGGCGTTTTCAGCCAAATCAACTGAGTAATTTTCTCCGGTTAGCAGCATTTCGAGGCTTTCCCGGATGTCAGCCTCGTCGTCGACGACAAGAATGCGGCGCTGTAGCGGCGAACTGAGCCGGTCAGAGGGCAAAGCTTCATGGGGAAACGCCATTACAGTGGTTGTATCAGACATTCCCGGTGACTCCAGAAATTTTCCAGGGCGTTCGGTATGTGCTCGCCATCCACTTAGGCTACTGCATGCTATGGAAATCGCGAGCTTCAAGCCCGCAAAGCTTCGCGTTGCGGCTCGAGGGCTCTGATACTACGCGCCGGAACGCTAGGAAACTCCAACCGAAAGCGGGTGCCGTGTCCCACCGTGCTGTCAACCTCGATAATCCCGTTGTGCTCCTGCACAATCCCATAGGTGATCGAAAGCCCCAGACCGGTTCCCTTCTTCGATCCCTTCGTCGTGAAGAACGGATCGTAGATGCGCGCAAGATATTCCGCGGGGATGCCTTGACCCGTGTCGGCGATCTCAATGTGAGCGAACCCCGGCTCCGCCCAAGTCCGTACGGTCAACGCGCCGCCGCCGGGCATTGCATCTCTAGCGTTAATGAACAAATTCAAAAACACCTGCTGAAGTTTGCCGGAATTGCCGCGGACCACCGGCAATCCCTCGGCGAGATTCATCTGGGTGGTAACTCGGGCCTTCTGAAACTGGTGCTCGACCAGCGCGGCGGTCTCCTGGATGACCCGGTTCAGATCCACCTCCACGAATTCCGTCGGTGATGTGCGCGAGAAATTGAGCAGCGAATTCACAATCTCGCTGGCGCGGAACGTTTGCTTCGCGATCTTCTCCAGCAGCTTCGATTTCTGATCGTCCCCGGAGACCTGTTTGGCAAGCATTTGAGCGTATGTGGATATAACCGCCAAAGGCGTATTCACCTCGTGCGCCACGCCCGCCGCCAGCAGCCCAATGGAGCTCAGCTTGTCCGCTTGCACCAGCCTGCGCTCGAGTTCATCACGATCCGTTACGTCATCGAAAATAATCAGCCGGCCTATTTGCTTCAGCTCTTTTGAAATCAGCGGTGCGATAGCGAGGTTCACGATGGATTCGCGAACCGCCGGTCGAGCCTTGGCTAGTTCCAACCCGCCGTATCCATTCCGTGGAGCTACATTCAAGGGCGTCGGCACGGGCGCGGCGCGCGGTCGAAGGCTCATTTTATAAGCGTTGTGAACGCCTTCTCCGCGAACCTCATCGAACTTCCGGCATAGCTCCGGCGGAAACAGCTCATGCAATCGATGCCCAATTGCCTCCTCACGCGCAATTCCCGTCAACTTTTCGATCTGCGTATTCCAGCTTTCCACCCGATCGTCCAAGTCCGCCGCGAGAATGCCCACATTGATCGATTCGACGATGTTCTCGCTGAATTCCTTAAGCCGCTCGTATTCGTCAGCCTTGCGCTGCAACGACCCGTAAAGCCGCGCGTTCTCGATGGCAATCGCAACGTAATTGGAAAGCGTGACGAGCAGCTCGATATCGTCGCTCGATAAGAAGTCTCCCTCGGTAGTGCGGCTCACTCCAAAAAACGCGATGATTCTTCCGCGCGACTTGCAAGCCACGTAGTACGTGAAATCGAGTTCCGCAATCGTCTCTCGAACTGACCGCGGCAGTTCCTGCGACACAATGTCCCGCAGATGCTTCGGACGCTCAAAGAAAAGATACGGCTTATCCCCCGGTTCTTCCAAAAAGCTGAGATCCAATGCTGCCGTCAAACTCTTCGTCGGCCTCCCAGGTTTCTGACTTAAGGAATGCAAATGGAAAGATCCGGCGCCCTCGTCGGTCAGAAAGAAGCCGATCTGCTGAATGGAAAGCGTCCGCACCAACCGGTCCGACACTTTCGCCAGCATCGCGTTCTGATCGGTTTCCGAGCTGAGCTCGCGCGCGAATTCAATCAGAGTCAGACGGGCGTCGTAGCGATCTTTATAGAACACCCAGCGGTCGAGTTGCTCCTGAATCCAGTGGCGAATCGGCTGGAAAACAAACGTCGCAAAAGCGATAAGTACTACGAAAGCGGGGGCCGGGATGGTGCGGGTGTTGAAGATGAGAATGAACAGTCCATAAAACGTGCCGATAACCGCCAGTGTCGCCAGCGTATAAACGTAGCCCTGCTGAAAAATGATGTCCACGTCCATCAGCCGGTAGCGCGTGATCGCATACGCCCACGCCAGCGGAATCAAGCCCATGCTCAGCACGCTCAGATTCATTACGTGGTTCGGAACGATCCCCGCTATATAGGGGACCGCGTAAAACAGCGCGAACGGCGCAAGCCCCACCAGGGCTCCATTGCGAAGATACTTCAGCTGCCGCCGCACCACTGGATCTTCCGCTTGAGCAAAGTCGTATCCCAGCGCCACCGCTCCTATGAAGTAAAGCAGCATCGAGAACCCGAGCGTCACTCGGTCCAATAGCCATCGGACTTCCAGCAGCGGAGTTGAAAAAACAAACAGGCCTTCGGCTGAGGCGGCGATCATGGCCAGAAGAATGGCCGAGGGAACATAGAGCCAAATCCAAGCTCCGCGAGCCCGAAGAAATCGCGGGCAGATGTGAAAAGTCAGGCAGAAATGCAGGAAAACTGCCGGCGCCATGAGGTTAGCAGCCAGATTGCCCCAGTACATAGTCTCGTCAAAGGTGTTCAACTTGCCGGAATAGTGGAAGCACGAAGCGATGAACGAAACCAGGCACAACACGAAGAAGTGAAACGATTTAGCAGCCGTCGTGCGGCGAAAATACACGAATAGGCCGATCACCAGATAAAAAATCCCGACGAAATATTGGTAATAAATGGCTGAATCGCGCGGCGCCGCTTGTATAAAGATGTTGCCTTTTTGAAACTCTATGCCGCTCCGCCGCAGCGTGTATTTTGTCGGCCCTATCAGCTGGATGTGCCATAGAGCTTGAGGGACATCCAGGGATTTACGAATCGGATACGATTCAATTGTCAGGAGTTGATCGCCGACCCGAATTCCAGCGTTACTGCCTGGCCCTCCGGCGGAAACGTACCCCGCAACTACCTCGTCGTGACCGTCCGGCCCCTTCTGATCGACCCAGGTTACCCCGTCATCGTGCAATGAATACGTGCGCAGATGCTGGAAACTCAACACTGCGGCTACGATGGCCGCAACGGCCAGCACCAGCAACAGCGTACCCGCGAATTGGTTTCGAGACTGGCTCACGAACTGCCCTGATCACGCAAACTAGTGTTATTTTGCACGTCGACAACCATTCAAAATGTTGCTCTATGTGGCTGTTAAAACTACAACATAACCGCTGGAACTTGACAAGTATTCAAAAAACTCTTTAATTCGGGAGGGCTTCTACCGATTATCGTAGCCGCCACGGCCGCCGATTCAGACCCCCTGGGATGAGCGCTTGGAACGAAGTGACCCGGCCTGTCGCAGATACAGGAAACCCGAGGGTCGGATATGCCGTCCCGAGCGTTGACGCTGAGTACAAACACACTTAAACTGGATGTGTAAGCCGCTAAGCTACAGAGGTGTTTTTCCGTATGAAGTTATCTCCTGCCTTCCAACTCCGTTTTCTGGTTGGCATCTCCGCGGGGGCCCTGTCTATCGCCACAGTTGGCGCACTCGCCGCACAGGACAAAAATGCAAGCTCCAGCAGCACCGATGTTCAAACCGTCGCTAAGCCGCTCACCAAAAAGCAAATAGCCAAGAAGCAGAAGGAGCTCGAAAAAGAGCTCGCCGGACCTTGGAAAAAGTGGCTGAACGAAGACGTCGTCTATATCATCACTGACGAAGAAAAGCAGGCTTTCAAGCGGCTGAAGACCGACGAAGAACGCCAGCAGTTTGTTGAGCAGTTCTGGCTGCGCCGAGATCCCACTCCCGATACCGAAGAGAACGAGTACAAAGAAGAGCACTACCGCCGCATCGCATACGCCAACGATCACTATGCCTCGGGAATTCCGGGCTGGAAGACCGATCGCGGCATGATCTACATCAAGTACGGCGCTCCCGATGAGATTGACTCCCATCCTTCCGGCGGCAGCTACGAGCGTCCTATGGAAGAGGGCGGAGGCGAAACCTCCACTTATCCTTTCGAAGATTGGCGGTACCGTTATATCGATGGAGTAGGAACCAACGTTCAAATCGAATTCGTCGACACCACCATGAGCGGCGAATACCACATCAGTCTTGACCCGGAAGAGAAAGACGCCCTTTTGTATGTCCCGGGCGCGGGCTTGACGCTGTCCGAGCAAATGGGTCTTTCCGACAAGACCCAGCAGTTTCAGCGTACCGATGGAACGCACCTGGGCACGGGCAACCAACCGCTCCCGGAAAGCATGAATGAATTTACCCGGCTGGAGCAGTACGCGAATTTGATGAAGGCGCCTGTGATCAAGTTCAAGGATCTGGATTCCGTAGTTAATTCCAACATTCGCTATAACACGCTGCCCATGCAGGTTCGCGCGGATTTCATTCGCGTGACGGATGCGACGGTGCTCACCAGCGTGACCGTGCAATTCAAGAACAACGATCTGAATTACGCGACCAAAGACAAGGTGTCTAAGGCAACCGTAAACCTTTACGGCCGCGTCACGTCGCTGACTCGCAGGCCCGTGAACTGGTTTGAAGACACGGTTACCGCCGAAGTTCCCTCTGAGATGCTGCAACAAGCCATGAACGGTTCGCAGGTCTACTCCAAGACTATTCCTCTGCCGCCTGGCACATATCGGCTGAACATCGTCGCCAAGGATGTGGTGGGAAACACCATGAACAGCTTCGAAATGGCGCTCAACGTTCCTCACTACGATGAGGACCAGCTCGGCGCAAGCAGCGTCATCCTGGCTGACCTCTTGGAGCGCGTTTCAACCAAGAGCATTGGAGCCGGTCAGTTTGTAATCCGCAGCTCCAAGGTTCGTCCCAGAATGGGCGACACCTTCAAGCAGAACGAAACCATGGGCATTTATACCGAGTTCTACAACTTCGGCATGGATGAGAAGACCAAGAAACCCGAAGGCACCATTGAATATGACGTGGTAAACAACGCCGATAACAAGACGGTAATGAGCCAGACTGAAGACCTGACCACGATTCCAAACGCTTCTGCGTTCCTGGTGACGGTTGAGAAAAAGCTGCCGCTCAAAACCCTTGCGCCCGGAAAGTACACGCTGAAACTAAAGGTGACGGATAAGCTCAAAAACCAGAGCCTTACCCCGTCGACCCAATTTACGGTAACATCATAAGTATCCTCGGTCCTTTTGGCCCGAGGAGGCGAAAGGTCATTTTGAAGCTGGATTTCGCGACGAGAAAGTTCGCCGCTTTAGTTGCGATAGCAGGTTTCCTGGCGTTCTCGCGCCACAGTGGCGCAGCCGACCTGTCCCTGCCTGTCACGGGAAATCTTTTCGGCTCCGTTGTGGATGCCGCCGGAACTCCTCAAATGGGCGCCACCGTCCAGCTATTCAACAAGTACGAGCGGCTGATCGCGAAAAGCCTCACCGCGCCCGATGGGCGCTTCGCATTCGCCGGACTGCCCGTCGATTTGTACTCCGTCCGAGTTTCACTCGCCAGCTTCCTTCCGGTCTCGCGTGAGAAGATCCCCATCAAGGCCGGCCTGGATAGCATGCTGCAAATCCATTTGGCGACCATTTTCAGCAATATCGAATTGAGCTACGCCGTCCCAACCGGCGCAATGACCGACGACTGGAAATGGGTGCTTCGCTCGTCCCCATCCACCCGGCCCATCAACCGCTTTCTACCGCTCGAGCAACCAAGCTCATCCCGCCGTGAGTTCCATCCACGCGTGTTTTCCGGCACCCACGCCATGCTCTTGGTATCCGGTGGTGACGGGGGTCTGATCGATTTCGATTCAACTCAGGGCGATCTTGGGACCGGTTTCGCGCTTTCTACCAACATCCTCGGCAAGAATCAGCTTCAGGTAGGCGGCACGGTTGGACAGAATGCAAATTTCGGCCCTTCCGCCATGTCGCTTTGCGCCATTTATAGCCGGAAGACGGATGGGGGCTTCGGTGAGCCTCCTGAAATAACGTTGACCATGTCCCAACTCGGGCATTTCGGAGCGCAGTTACCTGCCGGGCAAACTGCGGCCTTCGGTGACGTGTTGGGCCAATCGGCTCCAGTACTCCGCACCATGTCCCTGAGCGTGTATGAAGTCGCGGATCCGCTCGACAGCGTACATCTGGAATACGGGATCACTGGCGAATCTGTCGATTACCTTCAGCACACCAGTCGAGTGAGCCCGTTCGCCCGCATGTCGGTCCAAATCGGAGCTGCGGGAGAGCTGATTGCGGCTTATAGCGATGGCGGACGGCCCGACGAGCTCACAGCGCATCAGCAATACCAGACCGCGGAGCTCGACGCTCCTACGGACGAGTTATTTTCCACCGTGAATACCTTGGCGCGCCTGCCTCAGCTTTCCCAGCGCAATGGCCGTCTCGAATTGCAACGCACTCAGAATTATGAGATCGGTTACAACAAGGTTGTCGGCTCGCGCACCTACGCTGTCAGCACATTCTACGAACGCGTTTCAAACGGCCGCATGAACGTCGCCGGAGACGTCTCGGCTCTTGATGTCGAGGATCTGCTTTCAGACGGCGTATCGAGAACCTCTACGTACAATATCGGCGACTATCAGCGTAAGGGATATCTGGCCTCGGCGAATCAGCGCTTGAATGACTTTGTCGATTTAACTCTTGCCTATGGCCGCATGGGCGGTTTCATGCCCAGCCCTAAGTTTCTCGATGAGAAAGATCACAATCTCGCGAATGTGAACCTTCGGGCGCGGGCTCCCAAGTCGGGCACGCAGTTCTCAGCAACTTACGGCTGGATGGATGCCGATGCGTTCGTGCCGCGGCACGTCTTCACCACGCAGAACACTTATGTCGCTCCAGGGTTGAGCGTTCTGGTTCGGCAGCCTTTGCCTTCTTTCTTCGGCATGCCCGGACGGCTGGAGCTGACGGCAGACCTGCGCAACCTGCTCGCGCAAGGCTACGTGCCGCTCAACACTATGGATGGGCGGACACTTCTGATCGTCCCCGCTCCCCGCGCCCTGAGTGGCGGCCTGAACTTCATCTTTTGAGAGTCGCGATCCTCCTCGCCGCATTGTGCGCTCTAGCCGCACAAGATCCGTTTTCCACCCCAGCGCGCGTCCGCGTGTTAGTTTTTGTTCGAACTGACTGCCCCATCACAAATCGCTATGCGCCGGAGCTCCAGCGTCTGGCCGCCGAGTTTAAAGATCGCGGAGTCGATTTCTGGCTCGTTTATCCGGACCACACCGAGACCACCCAGGCGATCGAGGCTCACATCGCCCAATATCACTTTCCCGGCATCCCTCTCCGTGATCCGGACCACCAGCTCGTAAAACGAGCGCATGCCACCGTCGCTCCGGAAGCCGCCGTCTTTGATAGGGACAGTACACTTGTTTACCACGGCCGCATTGACGATCGTTGGGTAGATCTCGGAAAATCACGCCCTTACGCCCAAACTCACGACCTGGAGAACGCAATTTCCGCGGTGCTTGCCGGAAAGCCTGTATCGCCTCCTGAAACACGCGCAGTTGGATGCTCGCTCGCGGACGTCGAGTAGACGAGCCTAGCGCGATTGGCGCAAGCTTTCGGTTGAAGGAACGAAATAGTACGCACCGCTAATGGGCCGCGTGTAGCGCGTGAGCGCATCGCGCACTCCGGTACGAAGGCCCGCCATGCTCTCCAACATCGTGGAAAGCCGCCGCTGATCGGCGCTGAATCCAACGAACATCGTTCCGTGGTCGGTCACGGATCCGTATGGCATGTTCCGACGGAAAATCTTCCCGTACTGATCCTGATCCGTGCTCGCAACGTGCGAGTCCGACGGCTTATCATCCAGCTCAACGCTGTCCAGCTTTCTCCGTCCCATCACCCGCTCTTGTTGATCGACTCCAAGCGACTCCCAAGCGGCTGTGTCATGCTTCCACTTTTGTAACAAAAGGATGGTCCCAGCTTCGCCGGCATTTCCATCCGGTATGAGTGCCGCATCTGGAGCATCGATCAGGCTCGGGTTCTCCGAACCGTCGATGAAGCCCGTCAGGTCGCGATCGTGCCTGTACGCCCAGCTGGAGGTCTCCTCGGCTACGGACGCTAGCTGCTTCACCGCGGCAACGGCCATATGGGCCGTGTCAAAGAGTACGTCGTACGCGCTCCCTGACAGCCACAAAACAGCATCATGCTGTGTTGACGGCATGACCAACCCATCTTTCCCGACGATTTCCGTATTGAAACCGTGTACGCCTGCGGGCGCGTGATCGGGAGCGACTTTGTTCCACAGCTCAGGCCTGAACCCTACCACGAGGTTGACCCCGCCGATGGTGGTTCTCGGCTCACGCAGACCGGAAATTGCCGCGACGAGCTTTTCTCCATACCCTTCGTCCAAGACATCGAATTCCAGGTAAGCATGCGATGCCGTCCCGAGAGCGAATATCCCGGCCTGCGGAGTCCTCATGCGAGTAGGATAACGAGAGATGCGCAGGTAAAGGTAACCGCTTGATCAAACTAAAACTTTTCGCGATTGTCCTCTTTTCCTTCTCAACTCTGTCCGGAGTACAAAATCCCGCTCCGCAGCAAGTCCCTGCGAGCTCGATCCAAACAGAGGAACTGGACCGCGATCTAGGAGACCTTCGTTATGCAGAGCTGGAAGAACAGCTCAAGACCATGCCCGAAGGAACGGAACGAGGCTACTTCGAAGGAATTCTTGCCAATCGCGCGGGGCAGATGGAGAAATCGGCGCGCTTATTAGAAGACGCCCTTCCGCATTTGAATTTAAACCAGAGGCGGCGGAAAGCCCTAGGCATCGCTGCCCTCGCGGATGATTATCTGAAGCTCTTTCGTTACAAAACGGCGACCCAACAATATTCCATCCTCCTGAACGAATATCCTCGCGATATCGATCCCGCGGCTCTGGACGGCATCCGGGATGATTTCGGCATCATCCAGCTCATCGCCGATTATCCTCCTCAGCAGATCGAAAGAACAGGTCCCACCCGCATCAAAACATTCCATAGCCCGCTCGGCACGATTGACACAACATTAACCGTGAACGGAGTTCAGTCACCGTGGATTCTCGATACAGGAGCAAATTTCTCCTTAGTAACCGCCAGTCTTGCCAAACAGCTCGGAGTCAAGCCATCCGAAAAAACTGCACAAACCAAGGGAGGAACCAATGGTCTCGAAAACACGCTGCGCGTGGGCCTTCTACCGAAACTGACTCTCGGCGGCGCGACCATTCGCAATATCGTTGTTCTCATCTTCGAAGACCGGGATATGAAGATTACCTACGGTCCCAATATGTCCTACCAGATAAAAGCGGTCCTCGGATATCCGGTTTTTCAGATGCTCGGTTCCGCAACCTTCACTGCGGACGGCAATTTCATCGCTGGCCTGCCGGACAAAGATGCCGGCGCGTTCTCGCGCGTCTTTATGAACAAGCTCACGCCTCTGGTAGAGAGTACGGTTGATGGCCGAAAGCTTCTCTTCGCGTTCGATACAGGCGCGAGCGGTTCGGAGTTTACAAAGCGCTATTACGACGCCTTTCCCTCCCAATTCCGAATTTTGAAACCGGCATCCATAAACGACGGCGGCGCAGGGGGCGTGAAGAAGCAGCAGGTGTATGTGCTCCCGCAGGTGACGATTCAGATTGGAGGACAGAAGGTCGTTCTTCACAAAGTGCCGGTCATGCCCTCTCTGCTAGGAACGGAGATAGACGACTCGTACGGCAATCTGGGCCGAGACATCACGGCGGCATTCGAGAGCTTCACAGTAGACTTCTCGAACATGCGCTTTAGTCTAGGAAAGCCCCTTTCGACGCAGTGATCTCAATTCACCTTCATGACAATAAACGTCAGGTCGTCATGCTGCGGAGCTTCCGCGATCCAACCGCGCAGTTCCTGCGAGATGCGCGACGTTATCTCTTCAACCGGCAGCTGAGCCACGCGCCTCAGCAAATTCTTCAGCCGCTCCTCGCCGAATTCTTCTTCATCGGAATTAAGCGCCTCCGTCACGCCGTCCGTAAATGCCAACATCACGTCGCCAGGCCGCAGATCGATGCTAGCCTCCTCGTAACGCGCCATCGGAAATAGTCCGATAACCATGCCGCCCGTCGCTAACTCCTCGATCGCGCCGTTCGCCGAGCCTTCCGCAGCCCGTATCAGAAACGGTGGATTGTGTCCCGCATTGACATACTGAAGCCGGCGATTCTCTTCATCGATCTGCGCATAAAAAAACGTCGCGTAGCTGTTTACTCCCGTCGATCGATGCAGGAACGAGTTCATCTTCGCCGCCAGCTCAGGCAGCGAGATGTTATCTTCCGCAGCAATGATACGCAGCGAAGAATGCACCACGGCCATAATGAGAGCCGCTGCAACACCTTTGCCCGCTACGTCCGCCAGCGCGATCCCGATACGATGATTTCCAAAGTCCAAAAAATCGTAATAGTCGCCGCCCACGATGCGAGCGGGCAGCGTGAATGCCTCGAGTGAGCTGGTCATCGTTTGAGGCGATTTCTCAGGCAGAAGCCGCTTCTGTACCTCGGCCGCCAGCGCGACATCACGGCGGAGTTTTTCCTGCTCCAGAACTCGGCCGGTCAGCCGCGCGTTTTCAATCATCAGGGCGAATTGTCCCGCCCACGCGCGCAGCAGATTCTTGTCCGCGGAGCTGTATTCATTCC
>JBAUUG010000260.1:0-2861 GCA_049582585.1 Bryobacteraceae bacterium
GAGCACCGCTCCGTCGAAAATCACCGTCGAAAATCACCCCGTCGAAAATCACCCGTTGGCTGCCGCTAGTGGATCTGGCGAAGGCGGAATCTGGTAACCAAGGCGGCGAAGAGCTTTGAGGTGATGACGGATGGCGCGTTGAATGGCTTTGGGGTTTCTGGCCTCGCTGAATTCGACGAATCGGTCACCCTTATGCAAGATGTTCCACACGATTCGGCACAGCCTGTGGGCAATGGCCCAGACCGCTTTGACATATCCGAGGCGGACGACCATGCGTTTAAAGAGTGACTCCAGATGGCTGCCTTTGGTTCTGGCGGCGGCCTGAGCTGCTTGGCACAGCAAGCGCCGCAGGAAGCGATTGCCCTTGGCGAAGCGGCCCGAATGGTTCTCTCCAGCGCTCTGCTGAGAGCCGGGGCAAACGCCGATCCAGGAGGCTAGTTGCTCGGCCGAGGGAAAGGCAGCCGCCTGTGGCCCAATCTCAGCCAGGATTTCCTGGGCGGCTTCGGCTCCGATTCCAGGGACTTCGATGAGCCGCGTGACTGCCTGCTGATAGATCTGCATCTGAGCCGCCGCCAACTGGTTCAACTGCTCAATCTGGCGATCGATCAGTTCCACCCGGTCCAGATGCTGGGCCAGCAACTGACAGTGGATAGCTCCCATCGATCCGGTCAGCGCATCCACCAGCGCGGGCCGTCCGCATTTCAGGTTTCGATCCCCCAGTTCTGCCAGGGCTTCCGGATCGCTTTCGCCTGCCGAGAGAGCGCGTAGGATACGCCGCCCGCTGGCCCCGAGCAGATCGCTGATTACGGCAGACAGCTTGATCCGTCCTTCTTCCAGTAAACTTTCAATCTGGTTCTGCAACTGCACTCTCGCGCGCACCAATTGCAACCGCCCACGCGTGATCATCCGCCAAGCACGCTGTTCCGGCTCGGGTATAAAACTCAACATCAGTTCGCCCGCCGCGAACCGCCGTATCAGGCGTTTGACGTCTGCTAAATCGGACTTGCGCCCTTTGGGAGCTCGATTGGATTGGGCTTGCGCCAGATGCAGGCGCAGGTGCGGTTCCAGTTGCATCCAGACCGGCTTCCAATACTGCGCCGTGCTCTCCATGACTGCTTCCCGGACCTCATAGTGCATCAGCCAGCCCAACAGATGGCTCAATTCGGCTGCACCTGTGCCGAATCGTCGGCTCTGCAATGGCACATCCGGCTCCGACGCATCCACAATCACCACTACCAGCAGCTTCTTGTGAATGTCAATTCCTGCTATGTTATGGGACATATCGACCTTTCCGGCACGGGGAGCGGGGAGCGCACGGAAAGGATAACTACGCACCGTCTCGTGCTTCGCTCTCCTCGCCGGAAGGCGAGCACACTTAGCGATTCAAACGTGCACTCCGGATCAGGCTTACTGGCGTGCGCGGTTCAGAGGCTGCCGGAACCATGACCGTCAGGGAGTGGCTAGGACGGCCACGCTGCGATGTCCTCCCAGACGCGGAATTCCTTTTCTTGTTGAGGCATAGCCAAGTAGCCGCGCCGATCTCGATGTTCGAGATCCAGCTCATTGAGGCGCTTGAGATACTCCTGTAGAGCGCGGCGAATCAGTGCCGACCGGTTAACCTTTTGCCGCGTCGCCGCACGGTCGGCGGCTTTGAGGAGCTTTGGATCGAGGACAACCTGGATCGTCTCCATGTCTGTGGACTTCTTTCCACAGTATAGTCAACTATTCACTTCTTCAGCGCCAGATCCGACGGCTTCACGCCCCTGGTGTAATCCTCTGAGAGGAACGAGTGCGGGTGGTACTCCCCGACAAGAGATACATCCGCTTGCGCCGGAATCTTTGTTTCGAGCCCAACGGTCCAATATGTAGCGTTCACCAGCAGCCGCCGAAGGCTCTCGTTTTCAAGGTCATCCGCAGCGCCCATGGTCGAAGTAAACACCCGCGCCGTCTTGCCTGCCTCGCCCGTGTAATGCCTGGTCCAGGCAACCGGCATCATCGGGTAGTTCACTTTCCCACCTACAGGCGGATCGCTGGGATTCAATCCGGATAGCACTTGCCCGACTAGCAGCGGACTCGACCCCTCCAGCATCGGCAAGCGCACTTCGTAGGTGTCCGTCGGAACCCAGATGGAGCCGTCCTTGATTCCGCGGAGAATGGGGCTGGCCTCCGCCCCCGGCGCAAACCACGCTCGCGTGCTTTGTTTCCCGTGCTGCCCGTGATGCGCCACCCAGGTCTCGCCCAGCACCTTGCGCCCGAAGCCGCCTTCCCAGCCTGGAACCGTGCTGTTCCACGAATACTTTTCGTAGGTCTTGCTGGTTTTGAAATCGAAAGGATGAGTACCAGTACGGATGGCGAGAATGGGCCGCCCTGACTGGATGTAATCGACCAGCATTTTCATCTGTTCGTCAGGAAGATCGCGCCAACGCATGAACAGCACTAGCAGGTCGGCTTTCCGCAGAACCTCGAGTCCAGGTATGTTGCGCTTGGCGCGCGGATCGATGGTCCCGTCCTCCGGGTTGATAGAGAACAAGACGGTGCATTTGAACCCGTGATGTACGGCGAGAATCTTGGCCAGCTGCGGCAATGCTTCTTCGGAATGATATTCCGCGTCATCGCCGGCGATCAGCACGACGTATTTGCCGTGTCCAGGCCCGTGCTTGCCTTCATACGTGACACCCGCGCCCGGAAGCGACGCGGCGCAAATCACTAACGCGAGAAGTAGGTTTTTCAAACTCGCATTTTAGCGAATGCTCGGAAATTTAGCGGAGGCTCTGCGAGAGAATTTCGTTGAAGCGCTTCTTCTGCTGATCGTTGAGGACGGCGAGAATGCGCCGCTTGCCGTGTTCAGCCACGTCTTCACG
>JBAUUG010000261.1:0-5435 GCA_049582585.1 Bryobacteraceae bacterium
CATACATCTCTAAGCCCATGGCGCCGCGTGGCGGAAAAACCAGGTTGGTCATCGCAACATGTCCATCGTCGGCGAAAACTTCCACCGAACAACGGTCAACCAAAAGATTGAGACGCAAGACGTTTCCCGATATCGATAGCGGCGCCTCTACTCGCGCCGGAAAGTCCTTGCTGAACCCGACTAGACCGGAGTGCGTGCGGTCGACAAACAGTTTTCGCGCTCCGCGATCATAACCCACCAATGTCGAGCTTCCATCTGCGTGCAAGACCCTCCAGCCCACCTCCCTCGCGTTTCCCATCGGAATTTCAGATCTGAGCTCGAACGTGCGGCTCTTCATAGTCGTTTTCCCGCGAATCTCCACCGGCGCGCCGCGCAATTCCTGAAGCGCATCGATCGGCTCCTGCACAAGCCTCAAACCTTCGGACATCCGCCGCAGCGACAATTTCCTCGGTATCGTCATTTGCCCTCGCCAGGGGCTGGTGGGAAGGGATCCTGCGTACTGCCAATTATCCATCCAGCCGAGCATCACTCGGGCCTGCGTCGCCGAAAGACCGTTGAATGTCAGCGAGCAATAGCAATCCTTTCCGTAATCCGTCCAGAGCGTCAGGGAAGCCGGATTCTCATTCGTAAACCGAGTTCCATCAAAGCGGCCGATGAAGTACTGCTCGCCCGAGCCACCTTGCACCGCGCCCGGATTCAGCCCGATTTTCAGCACCCAGCGGGTATCGTGGTTCCCGCCTTTTACTGGCAGCTCGAACAGTTCCGGGCATTCCCACTGTCCACCCGTCGCGCCCGCCGGACCAAAATCGCTTAGCGCTTGCCACCGCTTCAGATCGGGCGATCCGTAGAGCCGCACTTTGTGATCGTTCGGCAACGACACAGCCATTACCCACTGCTTGCTTTGATCGGACCAAAACACTTTCGGATCGCGAAAATCGGTCATGTGCAAATCGAGAATTGGATTTCCCCTATATTTCGTCCAGGTGCGGCCCCGATCGTTGCTGTACGCGAGATTCTGAGTCTGAAGCGCGGGTCGCGAGCCGCTCTCCGGAGTATGTCCCGTGTACACCGCGACCAGGCACGCCTTTCCGCCGCTGCAAAATCCGCTGGTATTCCGCCGATCGATCACCGTACTGCCGGTGAAAATCATGATTCCGCCTTCTTCCGGCAGCGCAACCGGCAATTGCTCCCAATGCAACAAATCGCGGCTGACAGCGTGGCCCCAGCTCATGTGTCCCCAGTTATCTCCAAACGGATTGTATTGGAAGAAGAGGTGATATTCTCCTTCGAAATAGACCAATCCATTGGGATCGTTCGTCCAATGCTCACGAGGAGAAAAGTGGTACTGCGGCCGATACGGCTGGTCGTATTGGGGCGCAATCGCATTCTGGCCGGACAAGCCTCCAAACGCGCAGATCAAGAGAAAAGGAACGCGGGCGAGGCTTAATGATTGAGACATAAGATCACCTTGCTATCCTATCCACCACACGGGCCATGCCTCAGCTGCCGAGATCGCTTCCGCGCATCTGCGTGGCTCTCGGCCTGCCCACCGCGTCTCAGCTGAGTCGCGCTGCCGAAAGGGAATATAAGGACGGCAGCACGTTTTTCGAATTCCGCCTCGATCATCTTCCCGATCCATGCGCTGCCATCGAGCTCATTCGCAATTTTCGAAGAAAATTTTCTGACGCTCACATTATCGCCACCTGCCGGCATAAGCAGAACCATGGCCGCTACCCAGGCACGGTTGAACAGCAGGTCGCGATTCTCGAAGCCGCCGGAGGCGCGGGCGCCACGGGTATGGACCTCGAGATCGAATCCGCTGAGCAGGCCAAGTCCGCGGCGCCGGCTTTGCGCCAAACAGCTCCGCTATTCATCTCGTATCACAATTTCCAGCACACTCCCTCGCTTGAGGGCGTTTTACGGAGAATGCATAGGATACCCGCTGACGCATACAAGATCGTGACCACTGCGCGGAAACCCAGCGACAACACTCGGCTGCTCCAATTTGCGCGTGAGCATTGCGGTTCGCCGATGATTGCGCTCGCCATGTCGGAGATCGGAATCGCGGTACGCGTCTTGGCGCCTTCGCTCGGATGTTTGTACACTTACGCGGCGCCCTCGAACGCGGAAGGCACCGCGCCCGGCCAGATTTCCGTCAAGTTGATGCGCTCGCTCTACCGTTGTGAAAAATTGACCAGGCAGACTCGTGTGTATGGCGTTATCGCGGATCCGGTGGGCCACTCAAAATCTCCTTTGATTCACAACCGTGCCTTTCAAACCCGCCGCATCGATGCCGTGTATCTTCCCTTTCTGGTGCCTAACGCGTATCTAGCAGATTGGATGACCTTCGCTGCTGATCTTCCCGTCTCAGGCTTCAGCGTGACGATTCCGCATAAACAACGAATCTTGCGTCACCTCGACATCGTGGAGCCGCTCGCGAAGCGCATCGGCGCAGTGAACACGGTTTGGCGGAAGGCAGGCAAGTGGCGCGGCGCGAATACCGATGCGGAAGGAGTGACCAAGCCGCTTAGCCGTCACATGCGCCTTGCACATGCCTCGATACTGATAGCGGGATATGGAGGAGCGGCGCGGGCGGCTGCGATCGCTCTAGCCGATGCCGGCGCAAATCTCGCCATCACGGGCCGCGACATGAAAGCCGCACAGGCGCTGGGTAATGTAGCGAAGGCCGAAGCGGTCAGCCTTAAGGAAGCACAAAATCGGCGGTATGATGCGCTGGTGCATGCGACTCCCGTCGGCATGTCTCCCAAGCACAACGAGTGCCTCTTCACGGGTGCGATTCCGGCCCGCATCGTGCTTGATATGGTGTATAACCCGCACGAAACCTTGTTGCTGAAGCGCGCTAAAGAGCAGGGTTGTACCGTTATTTACGGAGCTGAGATGCTTTTGGAACAAGCCGCTCGCCAGTTTGAAATCTGGACCGGTGATTCCGCGCCTCGGGCGGCCATGCGCGGTGCGCTTGAATTATGATGTGCGCATGAGTTCTCACCGCCCTATGACGACTCGCCGCGAGTGGACAGCATTGATCTGCGCCGCGCCTCTCGTCGGGCAAGTCACGCAAAAGACGCCTCCGCAAGGCGCGCCCGCGCCCGCTCAGCCGGCTGCTACGCCCGAGCAAAAGCTTCAGAAGGCCTATGCCGATGTCCACCAGGTCAGCCAGCGCCTTTCTGAGATCGAAGTCTCTATGAATGTTGAGCCGGCCTTCGCCTTTCGGCCATAGAGGCTCATGAACAACCCGGCAGCCAAGCTCGATAACGCAACGCTCCCATTTGCCGGGATAGCCGAGCTCAATACGGCTTTGCGGAATCGGGAAATCTCCTGTAGCGAATTAATAAAGTTCTTTTGCAAACGGCTCGATACTCTGGGTCCCGAGTACAACGCGCTGGCCTGTTCCCTCACCAAGCAAGCTCACAAGGCGGCCAAAGATTTGGATGACGAATTCAAGCGTGAGCGTTTCCGTGGTCCCCTGCAAGCCGTGCCGTATGCTGTCAAGGACCTGATCGCGGTCGCGAAATATCCCACCACCTGGGGCGCAAAGCCGTTCGCCGATCAAGTCTTCGATTACAACGCGGCCGTTGTCGACCGGCTCGACAAGCAAAAAGCCATTTTGATCGGCAAGCTGTCGATGGTCGAGCTCGCCGGCGGCGGCGGATACAGTTCCGCCTCCGCTTCGCTGCAAGGACCCGGTTTGAATCCATGGAACAAGCAGTACTGGTCGGGCGGCTCTTCCAGCGGTTCCGCCGCTGCCGTCGCGGCTGGGCTGATACCTTACGCGCTGGGCTCGGAAACCTCCGGTTCCATCATCACTCCCGCTGCCTTCTGCGGTGTCAGCGGTCTTCGGCCCACCTACGGATTGGTCAGCCGGCACGGCGCAATGGCGCTCTCCTGGACACTCGACAAAATAGGAGTGCTGGCGCATAGCGCTGAAGATTGCGGCCTCGTCTTGCACGCCATCGCGGGAGCCGACGACAACGATCCCGGTTCCGCTCGCAAGAGTTTCTATTACACGCCGCAGTATTATCGCAAGCTCAGCGACCTTAAGATCGGATACGCCGAAATTGATTTTTCAGAATGGCCGGATGAGCCGTTACGGCCAGCCTTCAGTAATGCTCTTTCAACTGTGAAGTCTCTCGGCGGTCAAATGACCGAATCCAAGCTTCCCGATTTCCCTTATGGGCCGGTGATAGGAGCAATCATCGATTCGGAAGGCGCTTCGATTTTCGAGCAATTGATTCGCAGCGGCAAGGTCGATCAGCTTGCGGACCAGAGCCAGATCGATGGGCTCAAGGCTTCCCTGAACTACTCGGCCGTCGATTATTTGAAGGCTATGCGCGTGCGCAGCCAGATTCAATCCGCGTTTCACGATGTTTTTGCAAATCTGGATCTGCTGATCGCCCCATCTCGCTTCAGTTTGCCCGATCGCGCCGATCAGCCCTTTGATGAAACGACTCCCAAGCGCCCGGACCAGAAGGGCGTGGCCGCCGGCCTCGTTCAGGCAAGCAATCTCTGCGGTCTTCCCGCTCTAAGCATTCCGTGCGGATTCGTGAATGGGCTGCCGATCGGCTTGCAAATCGTCGGGCCGCCCTTTTCGGAAAACCGAATCATTGCGTTCGCACGGGAGTTCCAAAATCGAACGGATTTCCATAAACTGCATCCAGCGGATACAAGTTCTACTTAGTAATTCCAACCTGGCTCAGCATCCAGGCGTACTCAAACGCTCTATCCTTCAGCCGGTCGTAGCGGCCCGAAGCGCCACCATGGCCCGCGGGCTCCATTTTCACTTTCAGCAGCAGCGGATTCTGGTCGGTTTTCAACGTTCGCAAGCGCGCTACATACTTCGCCGGTTCCCAATACATGACTTGACTGTCGTTGAGGCTGGTAGTCACCAGCATGGCCGGATACGCGCGTTTTTCGAGGTTATCGTACGGGCTGTAGGTCTTCATGTAATCGTAGGCGGCCTGCTCATTGGGATTGCCCCACTCGAGATATTCGCCCACGGTGAGCGGCAGCGAGGCGTCCATCATCGTATTCATCACGTCGACGAAAGGCACGGCCAGGTGGGCCGCGCGGAAAAGATCCGGCCGCATGTTGATTACGGCTCCCATCAGCAGGCCGCCGGCGCTGCCCCCTTCAATCACCAGCCGATCTTTGGATGTCCACTTTTCTTGTATCAGGTATTCGGCGCTGTCGACGAAATCGTTGAACGTATTTTTCTTCTTCATCAACATGCCGTCTTCACGCCAGCCCTCCCCCATCTCATTGCCGCCTCGAATGTGAGCGATTGCGTATGCCATCCCCCGATCGAGCAGCGACAGGCGATTGCTATCGAATGTCACCGGCGTAGCGTAGCCGTATGAGCCATAGGCATAGAGGAAGAGCGGCGATTGGCCGTCACGGCGAAAGCCCTTCTTGTAAAC
>JBAUUG010000262.1:0-7041 GCA_049582585.1 Bryobacteraceae bacterium
CGCGCAATTCAATATACAGGCCCTCCGTGAAAGCCGTCATCCAACTCTTGGTAGCGGCATAACCTGTGCTGCCTGGACTCCTGACGAAGGCCGATACGGATGCGACGTTGATGATGCCTCCGATATCGCGCGGCACCAAGTTGCGCAGCGCCGCGTGAGTCAGCCGGAGCGTGGCTAAGACGTGCAGTCGATGCATCCGCTCCTGAGGCTCAAGCGGAGACTCCCAGAATCGTCCTTTGGTTCCGAATCCTGCGTTGTTCACGAGTAGAATGAGGCGCGGCTCGCTCGCGATTCGTTCCGCTAGGGCAGCCGAATCGCTTTCGTCCGCGAGATCCGCCTGCAGCACTTCAACTTGTGATTGGTAGGAGCCGGATAATTCACGCGCAAGCTCTTCCAATCGCTCTTTCCGGCGCGCGATGAGAAGCAGATCGTGCTCCGGAGCCAGTCTTCGGGCAAATACCGCGCCGATGCCGCTGGATGCGCCCGTGATTGCAACAACTGTTCTGGCCAAACCGTACCTCCGGCGTCAGTTGACGCAATCTCTAGTTTGCACTCCCGCACAATGCGCGCCTACAGTGTTGCGCTCTGCCGCCAGCGCCAGGCTGCCACAACGGCCCAAACAGCTTCTACGATTCCGAACGGCCAAGCTCCCTGGAGAAAGCCGTACACCGATCCAAGCACGCACGCGACGGCGAACGCGAGTATGAACCATCGGCTGCGCTTCTCTAATGCGTAACAGACCAGCATGGCTGTCACCGCGAAGAGTCCGAAAGCCGTGAGTAGACTCATCGAAAAGGTGACCTGGCAGTAATGAGGAGTTTGGTGCGCGCGGTAGGATCCGAACCTACGACCTTTTGCTCGGGAGGCAAATGGTCAGAAGACACAACCTCTTTGTTTCCAGTCGCGATCTCCAGAATTCCTCACTCCAGGCCAATTTTAGGCCACCGATATCTTCTACGGCTCTCCTTCGAGCTGATCGGATGCCAGGCTGCACAGAAGCCTTCAGTGACGGAAGATCGTACTGTATCGTTCCCCATACGCTCTCAAGATCAATGCGGTCGTGTTGATGTCTGACCCAATTGCCTGTCGCACGTATTTTGTGCCACGGCTGATCCGGACAAAGGATGGGTGCCTCGTCGCCCGATCGGATCGCTGCCTCGCTGATAAGGAGAAGCTTCCGTTCCACGACCGCAATGGTTTTGGGATCTTCACGAAAAGCTTCGAAGGTCATGCCTTCCGTGAAACGCTCGATCATAACGATCGCATTAAGAATATCGCGCCAGGAACCAGCGGGATTTCTAAAAGACAACTACGGCCTCGCGCTCCGCGCGGACACGCACATCATCTTTCATGAAACGGCGGTCGCAGAGTTCGACGGGGATGTGCAAAATCTCGGAGATACGCGCTTCGAGACCGGCCTTATCGAACGCGGTCAACCGTCTATTCCGATCGAAATCGGTCAGCAAATCAACATCTGACAGTTCGCCAGCTTCACCTCGCGCAACGGAACAGAAGATCGACAGGCTCGCGAGACCGTCGTTTCTTAACTCGGCTTCGTGTGGGAGAAGGATCACCCTCACTGCATCGCGGTTCATACCTTGAATTTGGCACAATCAGACGAAAAATCGCAATCGGGTTCATAGGTTTTGGTTTGTCGAGCGCTTCGCGGAGCCAGGACCCGAGCGGCACGTTTTCCGGCGGGGTTGCGGAGACCGTCAGGATCAAGAACGCCCGCACGAGGCACTCGACATCAGGTGCCCACCGGAGGTTTACACGGCCTCAACCAGGCTTACGGCGGCATCGGCGAGCCGCAGTACCCGTTCCACGGCTGTATCGACCTGGAGGAGAAAACTTTGCAGCCCTCGAAAATCCGTTCGGGCCGAGAGTGTTACCTATGTCTTAGGAACAATCTGTTACCTATGTGTCCGGTCCGGACAAAGTGTTTTTGGAGCCGGCAGAGGGATTTGAACCCCCGACCCTCTGATTACAAATCAGATGCTCTACCAACTGAGCTATGCCGGCCTATCGTCGCCGATTCAATGAATTAAGCATTTGCAGCGATTTCCACGGCAGCCAAGGGAAGCTCATCTTCGGGTCTACGCCCAAACGTATGCCCACTCTGATCCTAGGACTTGCCTTTCATTGGTGAGGGTGTCTCCCTAAGCCTCAACTGCGCGTCCGTCCCTGCAAGATGAATATACCGCATCTATGTCAAGACGCTGCTGTGTCCAGCCAAGGACTTCAGATTCAACAGATCCATTCCGGCCCGCGCCCATCGCGTGAGCATGTGTGCCGGAGCGAGTAGGAACGAAGTTAGCAACGCTACTCGGTTTCAGTGCTGCGTCGTGGCTCTTTTTCTAGCTGGTCGGATGCTCGAAAGAAGAGCGCTCACGCGATCCGTGATTTCGATCAACGCCGCGATCCCGCACGCTTGCCGTGGTGAATATCAATCATGCCGCCGCTGATGTTTTCTTCCCATGTCAACCTGCGCGCAAACGCAATCCACCATGATCGCGGCCAGTGTTGTAAAGCACTCAGGAGGACGCAGTAGCCGCATTCTGCAAGGTAGTGCTTATGTCCGTCCACAGCGTTCTGATGCTTGTTTTGACACTGCTCAATAGACCGACAGCAGCCAATGCGATAAACGCCAAAAGCAGCGAGTATTCCACGAGATCTTGTGCTCTCTCATCGCGCCAGAAGGAGCTCCAGGCGCTCGTTAACTGGCCCACACTGATCTCATCGGCCAGGAACATTCTGCGCTTTAGCTTCCATTCTTGCTGCCATCGGGTGCGTCGTCATAGTCACTATTTGCGCGGAGTCCTCTACGCCCAGGGCTGTCGCTCCGCTGCCTGACACTAACGCGATAAAACCGTCATCGCGGACGCGCCGTGCGTGCGATATAGGGAACAATCGTCTGCGTGGAGTACGAGATAGATGGTGCATCGAGAGTCTCGCCAAGCAGTGGACCCTTCGCCCATGAGCCGCCATGCCTCGTAACAACCGCGCTTTTGTGTTAATCCGAGACTTGCCAACCCCGAGGCCTTCTTCGCTCTTGGCTGCGTTTCCAGAGCCTTTGGCCTTCGGGCCCCTCTCACTCGAGTTCCCCGGAACGCTCCAGGTGCGCTTGTTAGTGACTAGCGGTGCCTTCCACGCTGCGCGCGTGAGGCTCCCAATGCTCACGGAAAGGCAGGCATTGTGATGTCTGCCAAAATCCGATACCTCGGAGCGCCGACCACACCCGTGCAGCCGGGATTTAAAACGCGAGCTGGAGTGCTTCCCTGCAGGCCGCTGCTGACTTGCGTGGCATCCATCCGGTGACTGACCCGCTAAGCCCCGTAGCTGGCTATCCATTTCGCCGCGAGCGCGCGGGCGTTCTTTATCGATCCGCGCGTTTCTTGCACCTCGACGTGCCCGTTGCAGTAGAAAACTGCGTAGCGACCGGCGGTCTTTGCAGGCCTCATAATCCAACAGACCGGATCAGCGCCAAGAGTCGATGAATAGACTTCCTGATAGTAAATGCCGAATGTTTTCAGTGTGTGCCACATATTAGCTCCTTGCGAACGTCTATTGTCAATCCTCGCCCACGATTACACGTTCTGCGTTAACGAAGCGGAATCAACCACCGGAGCGAAGTTGTTGAGACGATTCAGCAAGTTTTTTTGTGAATGTGTGACTACTGTTAATAAACGCGCTTTAGTTTGCCGTAAGTGACGCGATGAGGAGAGCCTCTCGGCGCCGCCCCGCGTGAATCCAAACGGTCGTCGTTAAGATGGCAATTGAGAATCCATGGAGAAACCGAATCTGCTGGTGATCTGCCCGCCTGGTCATTACGTTCTGCGGAATTTGGAGCAGATCAGTGAAGAGGCGATTATTTTCGTCGGAGACGATCTCGAGACTCTTGAACGGCATGGGCCGGAAGCGGAAGTCATCCTTTATTCCGGGCTGACCGGGGAGGCGGCGCCTTTCGCCGACGTCTGGCGATTCGCGAAAAAGGTCCGGTGGGTTCATTCCCTGTCCGCCGGCGTGGAAAAAGTGCTGATTCCAGAGCTTATTGAAAGCCCGGTACCGCTTACGAATGCCCGCGGCGTTTTTAAGAGGCCGCTGGCGGAATTCGCGGTAATGGGCATGCTGTATTTCTACAAGCGCGTCCGAAGGCTGATCGAGAATCAACGCGCACACAAATGGGACGACTTTTTGGTCGACTGGCTGCGCGGCAAGATTATGGGAGTAGTCGGCTATGGAGAAATTGGGCGCGAATGCGCCATGCTGGCTAAGGCGCTCGGGGTGAAGATATACGCGACGCGGCGTAACCCCGAATTGTCGGCGCATGATCCGATTTTGGACCGCATTTTCCCGTCGAGCGAATTGCATGAAATGTTGAAGGAAGTAGACGTGGTGCTCGCGGCCGCTCCGCTGACGCCGGAAACGAAGCATATGCTCAGCGGGCCGGAATTCAATGTGATGAAGCCATCCGCGATCGTGATGAACGTTGGGCGCGGACCGGTAATAGATGAGGCGGCGCTTGTCCGAGCTCTGCAAGATAAGCGGATTGGCGGGGCTGCATTGGACGTTTTCGAGGAAGAGCCGCTTCCGCCGAACCATCCCTTCTGGGACATGGAGAATGTATTGATTTCACCGCATTGCACGGATCGTACGCGTAATCCGGACTGGCTGGATTTAACCATGCAGTGCTTCATTGATAACTTTCACCGTTATGTGAAGGGTGAACAGCTACTGAATGTGGTGGACAAAAAGGCCGGCTATTGATGAACGGGGTGACGTTCGACGATGTGCTCGCGGCATCCGGGCGGATACAGGAGCTAGCCCGAAAAACGCCGGCCGGGAAGTCGCGGCTGTTTAACGAGGCGGCCCGGCTTAGCGCTTGTTTCAAATTGGAGAACTTGCAGCGCGGCGGCTCCTTCAAAATTCGCGGGGCGGCGAATTTTCTGATGTCTCTGAATGAAGAGGAACGCCGGCGAGGAGTGGTTACGTTTTCCTCGGGTAATCACGCGCAGGCGGTTGCAATTGCAGCGGCTCACCTGGGTGTCGCGGCGACCATTGTGATGCCGACCGATGCGCCGAAGGCCAAACTGGAATCGACTCGAGCCTACGGGCCCAAGATTGTCTTCCACGATAGGCAGCGAGAGAACCGGGAAGAAATAGCGCGTGGGATTGCGAGTGATACGGGTGCGGTTATTCTGCCGTCGTACGATCATCCATGGATTATTGCGGGGCAGGGAACGGCTGCGTTGGAGCTGGTCCGCGATGAGCCGGATCTGGAGGCGATTGTGGCGCCGCTGGGTGGGGGCGGGCTGCTCTCCGGGACGCTGATTGCGGCCAAAGCGTTGCGGCCGGATATCCGTGTTTTTGGCGTCGAGCCGGAGTTGGCCGATGATTGGTACGTATCGCTTCAACGCGGAGAACGGGTCGAGATCCCGGCCCCGCGCACGATTGCGGATGGGCTTCGCACCCCTATTCCGGGCAACTTGACCTTTCCGATCGTGCGCTCGATGGTCGAGGCGGTGCTGCTGGTATCCGAGGAAGAGATCAAGGCGACCATGCGGTTTTTGCTCACCCGGACAAAGATGTTGAGCGAGCCGAGCGGCGCGGTCGCGGCTGCGGCCGTTCTGCACAAGAAATTACCACCCGATATACGGCGCGTGGGTGTCATTGTTTCCGGAGGCAATGTCGATCTCGACGTGTTATCGGAAATCTGTGGCGAAGCGGCGTAGCGTGATGGCGCGAAACCCCTGGAAGACGGAATCGTCGCGCATCGCTTACGAGAACGCGTGGATTCGCGTGCGTGAGGATCGGGTGATCAGGCCGGATGGCGGAGCGGGCATTTACGGCGTCGTCGAAATCAGGCCATCGGTCGGGATTGTCGCGATCAATGAACGGAATGAAGTGGCGTTGGTGGGGCAATGGCGCTATTCGGTCAAGCGTTATTCCTGGGAAGTCCCGCGCGGCGGGTCGCATCCGGGAGAGGCGGACATGCTGGAAGTTGCAAAGCGAGAGCTGGTGGAAGAAACGGGCGTGCTCGCAAGGCGCTGGGAAACACTGGGGCCGGTCGATGTTTGCAATGGCGTAGCGGATGACGTGCAGACTCTGTTTCTGGCGACGGGATTAACTTCAACGGAGACGCGGCTGGATCCGGAGGAGGACATTGCGGTGGAATGGCGCCCCTTTGAAGAAGCAGTTGCGATGGTGATGGACGGTCGGATTACCGAAGTTTGCAGCATGGCGGCGATTTTGAAAGTAGCGCGGCTGAGGAGCGGCGATGGCCCATGATTACCTTGACGTTATGCTTCATTGCCGTATTTACATCGTGTAAATACATCGATGCGCTATAGTTGGGACGAAGAAAAGAACCGAAGCAATCTTGCACGGCACGGAATCGCGTTCGACGATGCGAGGCGGATTTTTGACGGACCGACCATTGAGATGGTAGACAATCGTTATGACTATGGGGAAGTTAGAGTTTACGCCATCGGCTTGGTACGGGGCTTGGAAATCACCGTGATTTACACTGACAGGGACAATGCCGAAAGACGAATCATCTCAGCTTGGCGAGCGGAACCGCATGAAAGGCGTACCTACTGGCAGAACGTCAAAAGCTGAGCGCAAATCCGGTACGGATTGGAAGAAGCTGCGCAATGTGAGCAATGCTGCGATACGCAGGGGTATTGCGTCCGATCCCGACGCGCACGCTACTGATGAAGGATTTTGGAGGGACGCCAAGATCGTATGGCCCGCTCGAAAAGAGATCGTGACCATGCGGCTCGATGCGGATCTACTCGAATGGTTTCGACAGCAGCGCGGGTACCAAACGCGAGTCAATGCCATTTTGCGTGCCTACATGAACGCGCATACCACCGATCGCCGCGGATGAGTAGCCCAGCCTACAAGCCCCTGCGGAGGCCGAAGTGAGTTTGACCGTTACTGGAACGCACCGGAAGCGCTCAGGCTACTGACGCTTCGACCTCGTCGCCTTCTCCGGGCGCGAGAAATAGGTTCGATTCCAGTCCGTGCTGGCGCGTGTAC
>JBAUUG010000263.1:0-15780 GCA_049582585.1 Bryobacteraceae bacterium
ACAGAATGGAGGCAGGCTCATTCGGAATCTGCGAAACCTGCCACGAATCCATTGAGCGCGATCGCCTCATGGCCGATCCGCTTGCCCGCGTTTGCCTGATTCACCTCTCCAAGCGCGAAAGGGATGCTCTCGAAAACGATCTTCAATTAGCGGCCCGCGTGCAACAAGGGCTATTGCCCCGCCAAACCCTTGACTGGGAGGGCTGGCAAATGTGCTATCACTACCAACCCCTCGGTCTGGTTAGCGGAGATTACTGCGATGTCGTTAATGCAGGCGCATCGGGACTTTATTTCATGGTGGGAGACGTGTCAGGCAAAGGATTCGCCGCTTCCATGCTCATGGCGCACTTGCATGCCATGTTCCGGAGTCTCATCTCCGTCGAGCTCCCGCTCAAACGCATGCTCGATCATGCGAATCGCGTATTCTCGCAGAGCACCTTGCCCAACCAATACGCGACTCTGGTCTGCGGGCGCGCGCTTCCTAACGGCAGAATCGAAATCTGTAACGCGGGACATCCGCCTCCTCTAGTCATTCGCGATGGCGAGATCGGCGCCCTTGACACGTTCGATCTCCCGGTCGGCCTTTTCGCTGGCGAAGAGTTCTCGGTAACGGAGCTGCAGCTCGACCCGGGACAAGGTGTGGTCGTTTATTCCGACGGCCTTTCTGAAGCGACTAACGTCTCGGGTTCCGAATATGGCGCCGACGGCCTAAGAAAGGTGCTCGTCCGCAGCTCGCTCGCGAGCCCCTTTGACGTCATTGAGGCCTGCCGCGCCGACCTCGCCCAGTTCTGCCACGGCGCCGACCCAACCGACGATATCACGCTCTTCGTGCTCGCCCGCAGATCAGGACTCCCGGAATAATGCCCGGAAACCTTCCTGCTCAAAATGTCGGTCGTTGGTGAGAACGTCGGTCAGTCCTTCCCGGCGCATCGTCTGCATCGAAATGCAATCAACCAGACTGTAACCCTTGTCGGGACGCGTCCGGTAGAGCTGCAAGCCTGCGCGAAAAGATTCCCGGCTCTGCGGAATCACCCGAACGACGGAACTGGCCAGCAACCCTTCGACACTTTCAGCCGCCTAGCTGCGAAACTGTTCCGGTGCGGTTGAAAAAAAGTGAGATATTCAGTCAATACTTCATCGGTCGTGAAGATACGTGAAGTTGCTCGTGCGGCTGTTAAATTCAGGGCAAGCTGATGGGCGCTATCGGTGGAATCCGCAAGAGCAATCCAATAGAAAGTGTCGGCGAAAACCGCCGTCATACCTCTCTCTTGGGCCAGCCGTAAATGTAATGATCGTGCTGGCTCGCGCCGTCCTTAGGCATCCTCGCCATGATCTCGGGCGGGACATTGCGCATGCTCGAAAGAATGATATCCGCCGCAGTCTGCAGAGGGCGTTGAACGGTCGGCTCAGGCTCAGGTTGAGCAAGCTTCTGAATCCATTCGTCGAGAGAAAGGCCCTCGGCAGCGGCTTTCGCCTGCAGGGCTGTCGCCTGTTCATCCGATAGTTTAAGGGTCAAGCTCATAGCAGCGCTTCTGTTTCCAATGTTGCCACAGATACTTACCTGAACACCCAGATCGTCCAAACAAAACGCCCGCGCCTGCAAAGCCCATTGACAAGCGCGCGGCTTTCCTATAAAAAAGGGAGACACCAAGCCGGTGCCGGAGGAAATATATGGCGGCTGCATTACAGTCCAGACCAATCGATGGAGACAAGCTGAATGCGCTTCTTGGTCAGGCTGTTCAAGACATGGGCGCGGCATTGCACGCGACCCTAATCATTATTGGCGACAAGTTGGGCCTGTATCGCGCTATGGCCGACGGCAACCCCGTCACTTCCTCAGAGTTGGCTGAACGCACGGGCACAGCCGAGCGATATATTCGCGAGTGGTTGAACGCGAACGCCGCCAGTAAGTACTTGGAGTACCACGCCGGCTCGCGAACCTATTCGATGACGCCCGAGCAGGCATTCATTCTCGGCATGGACGATACTCCGGTTCACTTGCCCGGCTTCTTCCACATGGTCGCTTCGTGCATGAAAGACGAAGAAAAGCTAGTCGAGGTTTTTCGTACCGGCAAAGGCTTCGGCTGGCACGAGCACGAGAAGGGCCTGTTCGAAGGATGCGAGCGTTTTTTTCGGCCGAATTATCTGGCCAACCTGACCACGAATTGGATTCCCGCGCTCGAAGGGGTAAACGAGAAGCTGCGGCGAGGCGCCCGGGTTGCCGACGTGGGCTGCGGTCACGGCGCTTCAACTATCCTGATGGCCAAAGCTTATCCTGCCTCTCAGTTCAACGGATTCGACTATCACGCTGCTTCCATCGAGCGCGCCCGCGAGCAGGCCAGCAAGGCAGGTGTTGCGGATCGAGTCACATTTGAAGTCGCGCCTGCTAAAAGCTTCCCCGGCACAGGTTACGATCTGGTGGCCTTCTTCGATTGCCTCCACGATATGGGCGATCCGGCAGGTGCGGCAAGGCACGTTCGCCAAGGCCTCGCCCAAGATGGAACATGGATGATTGTCGAGCCCTTCGCGGGCGATGACGTCTCAGCGAATCTCAACCCCGTCGGACGAATTTACTATTCCGCATCGACCGTCATCTGCGTGCCGGCCTCGCTGGCGCAGGAAGTCGCCCTCGGCCTGGGCGCTCAGGCCGGCGAACCCCGCATTCGCGAGGTCGTGATGGCAGGCGGCTTCACGCACTTTCGGCGCGCCGCCGAAACGCCCTTCAATCTGGTGTTCGAAGCGCGCCCATAGGGTGGTTCAGATTTTGGGCGGTCGCCGCGAGGTGTGCCAGAAATGAATGACCTCAACACTTTGCCGTTGCTCATCGACCCGATAGTAAATGCGGATCGGTGTATGCAGGAGCGAGCGCACGCCGGTGAACTTTGTCGCCGGGGCGCCGATGTGCGGGAAGGCTGATAAAAGCTCCGTGTGGTCAAGTAGGGCGTTGCAGAAGCGTGCTGCTGCTTCCGGATCTTCAGTTGAGATGTAGTCGAAAATCTCGAAGAAATCGCGCCATGCGCGGGCGAAATGACTACTTTGAACACCGTTCGAAAAGCTCTTTACGAAGTTCTTCGATGGGTCTCCCCTGCCCGGCATCCAATTGGGCAATGCCCTCTTCGATGGCCGCTACGGTCGCCGCGTCTTCTTGTTCCGTCAGCTCGGGGGGATCAAATTTCAATTCGGGCATATCTGAATCTAGTTTAAGTTCAACCGCAATGCAAATGAAAACCGGGAACGGTCTCCCTTACCGAATTCGTACCGTCCAACGGGGAGATTTCTGAGTACTTCAAGAGCCCGGAGTCACCGGAGTCGCCGTGACTTCCAATTGCATTTGACGCTTCGACGAGACATCGTCAGAAGAAAATACCACGGTAGGTTTCTTCAGCTTCAAAAGCACAAAAGACCTCCACTGATTCTGTCGGATGATGGGCCGCCCCGAGTTCGACGGATCTTCCAGCACGCTGCTTACCTCGGCAGAGATTTTGAGAGATAGTTCACCCTGTACTTCTCTTATGTTCGAGCAGTCTATATTGGTCCCGACGTCGATTTGGGTCCAAGATCCGGGAGAGGTTGCGAAAGGAATTTTGCTGACCGTACGGATCGAGTTGTCTCCTCCTTCGGTGGCTACTTGCATCGAATACACGCGAGAATTGAGAACTTTGCCTCCGTCCAATTCCTTTACCAGGAAGTCGAGACGGTAAAACCTGTGGGGCTCCTGGTCCGGCTTGTCCTGGGCGAGACACGCTCCCGCCAAAAACATCAGGGCCAAGACGAGCCCGCCGCTCTGTTTTATTCTGTGCATGATTTCTCCTTAATTGCTCACGCCATCGGCTTGCAATGGTGTTATCTGAAGCGGCGGAATGGCGATTGGCGCGTCGACGTTGCGCAAACTCGCGAAGCTTTTCGCAGCCTCATTCGGATCGCGATCGACAAAGCGCGCCAAGATGCGCTCCTCTGCGCTCAGCGGTTCGGGTGTCGGAAATTGTTCCTGTTTCGGAAGGACTCTCGGCCTGCGTCTGGATCTAGCAGCCAGATGAGGCTGCACCGCCAAATGAAGACGCGGCACAGTAGGCTTTCGATTTGCCGCAACGGGGGAGATTTTCGGCCCGGGCGTGTGCCCTGGGCGCAGCAGGACGAAGGCAGAGAGGCAAAGCAATAGCGCGAGACTAGCCGTCGCGAAGGGCCGCGCGTAGCCTGCGTCCCTCTCTACTTTCGCCGCCCGCGTTCGGTTCAGGATACGCTCTTCCAGACCGGCGAGCGGTTCCGCTTGAGAGTAGGCGTGGAGCGCGTGATCGAGGATGATCTCCAGCGCGTCACCCTTGTTATATTCCACGAGGGCCTCCCATTTGCGTTGCCAGCTTGGCCTTCAAAACCTGCCTGGCGCGTTGAAGCCGCGTCCGGACGGTCCCATCCGGCACGCCTAAAATTTGGCCGATCTGATTTGAATTGAGCTCCTCTACGGTCGCGAGCACAAGTGGTTCGCGAAGGTCTCGAGGTAAAGCGTCAATCAATTTATGAACATGCGCGATCCAATTCGATAAGGACGCCATCTGCTCGGGTGTCTTGCAGGGAGAAGGAGCATCCGTCTCATTTGTTGCCGCCCTCATGCGAGGCCGTCGATCAATGGCTATACGCCACGCCGTGCGAGCCAAAAAGGCCTGTTCGTCCCGGATGTTCTTCCATGCGCCGGAGCGGTACAGCTTTAAAAAGGTTTCCTGGGCCACATCCTCTGAGTCGTGGGTGTTCCGAAGAACCGAATACGCGACGCGGAAAACTAAACGTGATTGCCGCCTGACGAGTGCCGAAAATTCATCGTTCGCGGACACCGCTGTCTCGCTGTTATCGGCCAAGGCCGTCCCCCCGCCACTGATCCGCTGCGACAGCTCCATCATGCTGTTTTGAACACTTTCACCAGCTAAGACCGGCGGCAAAGACGAACTGTTCGATTATATTTGCGGGAGCCCGTGTTTCCCTCATTGCGCTTTCACGCGTGGCGACGCCTTACACTCCAAATATGGAACTGCATCTGAGACCGGAAGTCGAAGCCAAGCTGAATGAGCTCGCACAGCGCACGCGCCGGGGTACGGACGAGCTATTAGAAGAAGCCGTCGATCATCTCGTCACGTATACGGAATGGTTTGAGAGGAAAGTCAGGAGCAGCATAGCGGCGGTCGAGAGCGGCGAAACCGTTCCGGACGAGCACGTACGTGCCTCGCTGGACCGACGAGAAAGCTCCTGACAAATGCGCATCGAATGGTCCGCGCATCCCTACCCCGGCAAATACTCCTTCAGCGGCTCAAAAAACGCCTTCACAAACGACACCGACGTATCCAAAGCCTTCTGCGTATCCCCGTTCTGCACTTCAACCACAACCCGAACCAGGGCCGTATCGCTCCGGTTGTACCGAATCGCATCCGTAACTGTGAAGATTTTCGCCGTATACTCGCTCGCGATCACCCGGTTGCGCGCCTGATACCAATACAGAACCACGCTTTGGTTTTGCCCGCGCGCCACAATATACCGATTCACCTTGATCGGTGCCGCCTCGCCCGCAACCGGAATCTCAATCGTTCCAGACTGCGCCTGCACCCACCCGCTGCCCGGCAGGCAATTCTTCGGCGAATGCGGAGCCTTCCCCGTGCGCTGAGTCTCGAAATACGCCACGAACAACGTGGCAAGCTGCCCGTTATCCTTGTTCACATAGACTCGTGAAAGAATATCGTCGGCCTTAAGAACGCTTAGCGTCTCCTTGTCCAGGTCGACATCCTGCTGCACCGTCCAGTCGGTGTTATTTAGCGCAAATTGCTCTAGCGGCCTGTGCGCGGGAACTTTCTCCGTTCGTGAGAAGCCGTAAAACGCCGCCGCCTGCGCAATCAGGACAACGCTCAGCACGCGCGAGCTGTTCGATTTAAGCCAGCTAGTCATTGCACTCGAACCTTCCCATACTTTTTAGCGAGTAGACTGATCGCGCGATGCGTAATCAGCAGCGCCGCGAGCGCGACCACGAATACCAGATATCCCTCCATTTCATGGTACGCGCCCTGAGCCAGCTTCGTATTTCTCTCGGAAAGCCAGCCCGTCACCGCCACTCGGATCCCGTTTGCCGCAATCGCGATCGGCACCGTCGCAATCAACAGCGCCCATCGCATCCAGATTCGTCTATCGGTGAAATACGCGTAGATCAAAGACAGGAAGCTGAGAGATAGAAGCGAGCGAATCCCGCTGCACGCGTCGGCGATATCCAAGGTCTGGCTCGGCAGTTCCAGCAGGTTGCCTGTGCGAAGAACCGGAATCCCCATCCAGCCGATCAGAAGCTCACCAAGGCGGCTCGCCAGCATTTGCAGGCTCAGCGTCAGCCGGGCATAGATAATTTGCGGGATCGGAATCATGAACAGCAGCAGCAGCAGAGGAAACAGCAGGATCTTGATCCATTCTTTGCCGCCCAGATAGAGGATCACGCCGAAAAGCGCGATCACGAACGCCAGTCGAGCCGTGAAAAGCTCCGCGCCCAGCGTCGCCGCTGTCGCTTCGCACGCCGCGAAGAGCACCAGGAACAAGCCCCATCCGTTCGGCCGCCGTGGCGTGGCAAGCAACGCATCGCGCCTCTGCCAGGCGATGAAGCCCGCGAGCAACGGCACGAAGAAGCCGTGGCCCATGTCTTCATCGGTCGCCCATTGCACGCCCATGCGGTACAAAATAGGCGCATAGCACAGAATCAACAGGGCGCCGAACCAAGCAATAGGCGGCCACGAGACTCTCGCGGGTGGCGCTTGTGTAGGCCGCGCAACAGGCACGCTTACCATGAAGAGGAGTTCTCTTTAGTTAATCACATGCCCCCGCCGCTGATCAAAGTCCTGCTTTTAGCGCTGCTTCTCACATCCATCAACTCACCTCGAATCAGAGCCGGAAACGCGGTGACCGGGCAATCCTCTGACGCCCAACCCGCTCCGCCTCCCCAACCTTTCTTCCCTCTCGCCGATGTCCGCCCCGGCTTGCGCGGCATCGGCCGGACCGTCTTCCAAGGTAACCGCATCGATGAGTTCCAGGTCGAGATCCTCGGTGTCCTGGAAAACCTCACCCCAAAACAGACCATCATCCTTGCCAAGCTCAGTGGCGGCCCACTCGCAGAAACCGGCATCATGCAGGGCATGAGCGGGAGCCCCGTCTATATCGATGGCAAGCTGCTGGGGGCCGTCGCGCTCGGCTTCCCCTATTCGAAGGAGCCCATCGCCGGCATCACGCCCATTCAGCAAATGATCGCTGACGTCGCCGTGCCCGCTAGGGCAGACCTCCCCGTCGGCGAGGGGCCTCGCCGTCTCCACTCCCCCGCTGACATCCCGATCTCCTCTAATTTCCCCTCCCCTTTCGGCAACCTGACTGAGATCCTCACCCCGGTCGCCCTCTCCGGCTTCACTCCGCGCACTCTACAGTCCTTTGCCTCCAACTTTCACACCTTGGGCTTCGAGCCTCAACAAGGAGTGTCCGCCGGAACCCCGCCTTCTCAGCAATATTCTGGAACTGTCTCCCCCGGCTCCATGATCAGCGTCGAGTTGCTCAGCGGAGACATGAATATCACCGCCGACGGCACCGTCACTTACGTCGACGGCAAGCACATGTACGCATTGGGCCACCGCTTTCTCGATATCGGTTCTACGGAAATGCCTTTCGCCCGCGCCGACGTCATCGCGCTGCTGCCCACCATCAACACTTCTTTCAAGATCTCCATGCCGCGCGAGTGGGTCGGCACGATCGTTGACGATCGCAGCAGCTCCATTCTTGGCGAAATTGGTCGCCGCGCTCGCACCATCCCGCTCGTGATTTCAGTCCGCTCTCCCGAAATGGGCGCCCACGCCTATCATTTCCAGGTGGTGAATGATCGATTGCTGACCCCGTTCATCACCCAAACCGCCATTTTTTCCGCGATCGACGCGACTGAGCGAACGCTCGGAGCCGGTACCCTCCACCTTCAGGGACGCGTCGAATTCCAGGGCGATGTCCCGCCGCTCATCATTCGCGACATATTCGTCAGCGACAGCGGCTTGGCTCAGCAGGTGTCCGCCGACGCCGTGGTTTCACTCGGCTTCGTTCTGGGCGCTGGGTTTGCAAATTTGCACATCAAACAAATCTCCTTTGACCTCGAGCCGCTCGAAATCAAACGCCAGCTCCGTGTTGCCCAGGCTTGGGCTTCCAGTCACGAATCGCACCCCGGCGATTCAGTCGAGATCACGGCCCTGCTCGAAGGCGAGAATGGCATCGAGGTCACCCGAACAGCCTCCTACCGTATCCCCGCCGGCGCCGTCACCGGGGCAATCAATTTCACCATCACTGACGCGAATGGCTTAAATTTCCCCGAGTTCGCCGGCTTGAGCTCCTCATCCGCGCATACCCCGACGCAGCTGATTCAGTTCATCAATGCCTTTCGCGGCAGCGAAGCCGTCTATGTCCGCGTTTGGCGGCAGGAGCCTTCTTTCACGATTGCCGGTCCGCTCCCTGGCGGTGACCTCTCTGATCCTCCTCCTTCGGTCATGCTGGTCCTCGCCGATCCCGCAGCTTCAGCCAACAGCAACGCGGCGCTCACCCTGACCCGTGGCTCGGAATTAGCGGAATTCAAGCTGCCCGTCGAAGGATACGTCGTGAGCGGCTCTAAAACCGTTCAGGTGGATGTCAAAGAGTAGCGGAATAATAATGAGCCTTCGATTTCTCGCCTGTCTTCTCACGCTTCTTTCCCCCGCTTGTGCCGCCACCAGCACCGCCTGGGAGACCACGGGTTTCAGCGACTTCTTAAAGGGCCGCCTCTCCGGGCTGTCTCTTACCTCAGACGGCACGCTTCAACTCGGCCCATCGATTCACTTCAATGCCGCTCTCAACCAGCCGGCTCTCTGGAGCCTCGCCGCTAGCCCCGACGGAAGCATCTACGCATCCACCGGACACCAGGGCAAAGTGTTTCGAATCTCGCCCGACGGAAAATCGTCCGTGGTTTGGACCGCCGAACAGACTGAAGTATTCGCCATCTGGGTCGACACGAAAGGCGTTCTTTACGCCGGCAGCTCGCCGAATGGCGGTCTGTATCGAATCGAAAATGGGAAGGCGCGGGAGATTTGGCACTCGCCGGAAAAGTATATCTGGGCCATTCAATCCGCTTCTGACGGCACGCTGTTCGTCGCAACCGGCGAGCGCGGAAACGTTTACCGCATCGATCCTCAAGGAAGCGCTCTCCTCTATTACGAAACCGGCCAGGCAAACGTCACCGCGCTCGCGCTTGACCCCAAGGGCCATCTGTACGCCGGAACCGATCCTAACGGTCTCTTATACGACATCGCCGGCCCGAAGCAGGGAACCATTCTTCTCGATTCCAGTTTGCCCGAGATTCGCGCCATCGCCATCCACCCCAGCGGAGCCGTCTATGCCGCCGCAATGGGAGGCGCGATCGCCACCCGCTCGGCCGCAGCCGCCTCAACCGCAACAGTCTCCTCCGGTCCCGTCGTCGCCGGCACGCCCACCGTCGTCACCGTCACTGAAGCCAGCGAAGAGGCCAACGCCAAGCCCCCCGCGGATCAGAGCAAGACTCTCAGCTCCTCAGCATCCGGCTCGGCCGCTACTTCAAATACCGCCGTGGTCGAAGTCAGCGGTGTCGAGAAATCCTCCATTTACCGCATTGACCCCGATCGCACCGTCGAAACCTTGCGCAGCTCGAAAGACGATAACGTCTACGATTTGCTGCTGGATGGCGACGCCATCATTTTCTCGACCGATGACCATGGCCGCATCTACCGCCTCGAGGGTCCCAAGACAACCTTGCTGGCCGAGCCCGGTGACGGCGAGACTACCCGAATTCTAAAGGCCGGTTCTGCCCTGTATGCCGGCCTCAGCAATCCCGCCAGACTTCTTGCTTTTGGCGAGCCCGGTACCGGAGCAGGCTCTTATCAATCTCAGGTCCACGACTCAACCACCGTCGCCCGCTGGGGCCATCTTCAGTGGCACGGTACCGGTTCAGGGATTGTTTTTCGCACGCGCACCGGCAATGCCGCGCGCCCCGACGCCACCTGGAGCTCCTGGTCCGCGCCCATCCAGGATCCCGCCGGCGCTCTCATCCAGAGCCCCTCCGCCCGCTTCATTCAATGGCGAGCCGAGTTGTCTAAAGGCAGCACCGCCCAGATAACCAGCGTTGACGTTCCATATCTGCCGCAAAATACTCCGCCTGTGATTCACAGCATCACAGTAACCTCCGTCGTTGGAACCAATGCCGCGAAATCGGCGGCAAACGCGCCTGCTTCTTCTTCCGCGTATTCCATCACGGTGACCGATACCGGCCAAGCGCCGGCCGCCAGCTCCAGTACAACTGCCACTCAGACCGCATCGCACCTCCAGACCACCCAAACCCAAATCTCCTGGCAGGCTGACGATCCCGATGGCGACAAGCTCGTCTATTCGGTCTATTTCCGCGCCGAGAATGAGAAAGAATGGCAGCTCATCCGTAGCCGGATGTTCGAGAACACATTACTTCTCGATCCTGACGTTTTCGCCGACGGCCGCTATTTTTTCCGCATCGTCGCCTCCGACGCGCCGTCGAACGCAGCTCAATACGCGCGCGAGGCGGAGTTAGTCAGCACCCCCGTGCTCATCGACAACACGCCCCCGACCGTCACGCCAGGCGCGCCCACCCGGAACGGCGCCTCGCTCGATATCGATGTGGATGCCAGCGATCAAACCAGCCCTTTACGTCTCTGCGAATACTCTCTCGATGCCGGTTTCTGGCAGCCCATCGAGGCCGTAGATGGCGTCACCGATTCGCCTCAGGAGCGTTTCCATCTGCACCTCGATAAGCTTCGCCCAGGCGAACATTTGCTGGTCTTCCGCGTCTACGACTCCGCAAATAACGCCGGCTTAGCCCGCATCATCCTCCGCTAACATGGTTACTGAGCCGCGACCGTAAGGGAGCGGTCTTGCCGGCGTAGCTCAGGTGGTTAGAGCGACGGTCTCATAATCCGTAGGTCGCAGGTTCGACTCCTGCCGCCGGCACCAATCGTTTGAAAATGGCGACCACCACTGCGATAACAGGCGCGCAATTCGACGCTCTCCCCTATGACGAGGGCCGGCGCTGGGAGCTGATCCAAGGAGAGCTTATCGAAGTGTCTAGCCCTACGCCGGAACACCAGATCCTCGTCCAACGGATTCTCTTAGCTCTGTTCCTCTACGTTCAGGCTGGAGCAACCGGTCTCGTGCTTACAGACGTAGAGTTTGCTTTGGGCGAGGATATCCGCGTGCGGCCCGACGTCTGCGCCCCGCTCGGTGACAAGGCCAAGCGCCTGGATAAATCCAGGGTTCCCGTACAGAGCTGTCCGGATATTGCCATCGAAGTGCTATCGCCCAGCGAACGAACTTCAGACAGCATGTGCAAAGTGGACGTATATCTCGATCACGGCGTCCGCGAGGTCTGGCAGGTTTATCCCAGAACTCGGCAAATGATGCTGTACACCGCAGGCCAGAACGTGCGCAAGTTTCTGGAAGGCGCTACAGTAACCACGGATCTGCTGCCCGGATTTGAGCTCCCGCTCTCTCAATTGTTCGCTGAATCGCCGAAGCCTCAGTAACCAGCAGAACCCCGAGCGTCAGCGAGGGCCTTACTTCACGATCACCGAATAAATCCGATCCAAATCATCCTGCGAATAGTACTCAATCTCCAACCGGCCCGAACTCCCTGTTTTCGCAATCAGCCGAACTCGCGTCCCCAGGGCAGCCGACATCTCATCCAAAGCCGCTCGAATATTTGGATCCACCTTCGGCCCATCCTTCTGATCCGCCGCTGTGCCTCGCTCGCCCAAACTAGTTAGGTTCTTAACTAATCCTTCCGTCTCCCTCACCGACATCCGCTTCGAAATGATCTGATCGCAGGCCTCCTTTTGCATTTGCGGATCCGTAAGGTTCAACAAAGCCCGCGCGTGCCCCACACTGATGCTGCCGTTCCCGAGCGCCTGCAGCACCTCAGGCGACAATCTCAGCAGCCGAACAAAGTTAGCGACCGTGGATCGATCCTTGCCGGTTTTTTCCGCGATCTGCTCGTGGCTCAACCCGTGCTCGGCAGCGAGCCGCTGAAAGGCGGTCGCGATCTCGACCGGATTCAAATCTTCCCGCTGAATATTTTCAATCAGCGCCAACTCCAATCGCCGGTCATTTTCTACATGACGGACCAGGGCCGGAATCTCTGATAAACCCGCCAGGCGCGCGGCCTTCCAACGTCGCTCGCCGGCGATGATCCTGTATTTACCCGATTCGATTTTCGATATAATGATCGGCTGGATGACCCCATTTGCCCGAATGGATTGCGCCAGCTCCTCGAGCTTCTCGTCATTGAAACTACCCCGGGGTTGATGTTCGTTAGGCTGAATCTGATCCAAAGCGATCTGCTCTAGAGCAATGCTGTGGAATTCCTCTAATTGCTCCGGCTCAGGTGCACTTGCCTGCTTTGTAGGTAGGAGCGCCGACAGTCCCTTACCGAGCGCCCGACGCTGACTCCGTGCCAGCTGCTCTTTGTTCATGGGCCAAAAGTTCCTTTGCGAGTTGAATGTAAGCCTCGGCCCCGCGTGAATGCGGATCGTAGGCGAGTATCGGCTTTCCAAAGCTCGGGGCTTCCGCAAGGCGAATGCTCCTCGGAATCACCGCCTGAAATACTTCTTTTCCGAAGAATTCTCGTAGATCTCCCTCCACTTGCTTGGTGAGATTTGTCCTGTCGTCGTACATCGTCAGTAATACACCTTCCACTCTCAAGCGGGGATTGAAGGCGTCGCGTACCCTTCTGACCGTATCCAGAAGTTGCGAAATGCCCTCCAGCGCGAAAAACTCGCATTGAATCGGGATCAGTACCGAGTCGGCCGCTACCAACGCGTTCAGGGTCAGCAGATCCAATGCTGGAGGACAATCGATGAAAATGTAATCATACTCGCTTGCAACGGGGGCCATCGCCTGCGCCAACCGGCGCTCTCGTTTATCCGCATCGACCAAATCCAAATTAGCCGCCACCAGATTCTGGTCCGCTGAAACAACAGAGAGGCGTCCAAAAGTAGTTGGAGTGATCGCATCATGGATCGCGATCTCATGCAGCAGCACATCATAAAGAGTCTTGCGTTCCGCCGACTTCTCGATGCCCACCCCGGTCGTCGAGTTGCCCTGCGGGTCGCAATCTATAAGAAGCACCCTCATCTCGACCGCCGCCAGCGCTGCGGACAAATTGATCGCCGTGGTAGTCTTTCCTACCCCGCCCTTCTGATTCGCGATAGCAACGATGCGCGCCAAGGTTTCTCGACGATCCTAGCATGTTTCACGTGAAACACCGACATTTAGATACACATCCAAAACCGCAATCGCTGCTGGCGTGACACCAGGAATTCTCCTGGCCTGCCCCAACGTCGTCGGCCTTACCCGTGTCAGCTTCTGCCGCACCTCGTTCGAAAGCCCAGGTATGCCATCGTAGCCAAACTCCAGCGGAATGGTCCGGCTCTCCGCTTCCTCCAGCTGCCGAATCTGCCGCTCTTGTTGCGCCATGTAGCCTTCGTACTTAATCTCAGTTTCAATCGTCGTTAGTACGCCATGTGCTAACCCAAATTGTCCCAACCCAAATTGGGTTCGTTCCGCAATCCACCGTTCTAGCCGCGAAATCCGGGCTTCCGGCCTTCGCAACCACACCATCAGCGTCGGATTGTCAGTCGCCACTCCCAACCCGACGATCTCCGCCACGCCGCTCGCCCGCGTTCCCTCCAGCAGCTCAATAATCCGCTTCTTCTGCTCCTGCTTTCTTTCAAATGCTTCCCACCGGCTCTCGCCCACTAATCCAATCGCCCGTCCCAAGGGCGTGAGCCTCGCGTCGGCATTGTCAATCCGCAAGTGCAGCCGGAACTCCGCCCGTGAGGTGAACATGCGGTACGGCTCGTCCGCGCCCTTGTTCACTAGATCGTCGATCAGAATTCCAACGTACCCTTCACTCCGCCCCACCAGGAATTCGGGCAAGCCTTTGACCTTCGCCGCCGCATTCAGCCCGGCCACCAAACCCTGACACCCTGCCTCTTCATAGCCGGACGTGCCGTTGATCTGCCCTGCCAGGAATAATCCGCCGATCGACTTCACCTCGAGCGAATGCTTTAATTCACGCGGGTCCACTGCGTCATACTCAATCGCATATCCCGGCCGGATCATTTCCGCATTCTCCAATCCCGGAATCGAAGCAACCATCGCGGCCTGAACATCAATGGGCATGCTGGTCGACATCCCATTTACGTAAATTTCATGCGTATCCAGCCCTTCCGGCTCCAGAAAAATCTGATGCCTGGCCTTATCCGGGAATTTGACGATCTTGTCCTCAATCGAAGGGCAATAGCGGGGCCCAATACCTTCAATCTGGCCGCTGTAGAGTGGCGATCTGGCGATGCTTTCTGTAATTACACGTTTGGTCTCTTCCGTCGTGTAAGTCAGATGACAGCAAATTTGCTCCCGCTCGATCCGTTCCGTCAAGAACGAAAACGGAGTAGGGACCGGATCTCCATATTGCTCTTCGAACGCCCCCCATTCGATCGTTCGCCCGTCCAATCGCGGCGGCGTGCCCGTCTTCAGTCTCGTCCACTGCAATCCCAGCGTCCGAAGCTGCCCGCCCAGCGTGTTGGACGGAGCCTCGCCATTCCGCCCGCAGGCGTACTTCTGCTCGCCCACATGCGCCAGTCCGTTGAGGAATGTCCCGGTGGTGACCACCACCGCCTCCGCCAGCAAATCGCGCCCGTCTTTCAGCCTCACGCCGTTCATTTGCCGACGGCGTTCGTTTGGTAAAAAAAGCAACTCCCCCACTTCTGCCTGCAAAATTCGCAAATTCGGCTCGTTCTCGAGCCACTCGCGCATCCGAATGCGGTACTGCTTCTTGTCGCATTGGGCTCGGGGAGACCAAACCGCCGGTCCGCGGCTCGTATTCAGAAGCCTGAACTGAATGCCCACACTGTCAGTGAGCTCACCCATGACCCCGCCGAGCGCGTCAATTTCCCGCACCAGGTGACCCTTCGCGATCCCCCCAATCGCCGGGTTGCAGGACATCTGCGCGATGAGATCAAGGTTCATCGTCACCATTGCGGTCCGCAATCCCAGCCGCCCACAAGCCCGCGCCGCTTCGCAGCCCGCATGTCCCGCGCCAACCACAATCACGTCATATCTGTTCTGCACTGTCCGCTATTCTAGTATCAACAGAGCCGCGACCGTCAGGGAGTGGTTGTCCTAGCCTTTTGAAGATCCTCATCATCGGAGCCGGTGGCCGGGAGCACGCCCTCGCTTGGCGGCTCGCGAAATCCCCGCACGTCAAGCAGCTCATCGCAAGCCCCGGCAATCCTGGCATTTCTCACCTCGCGACTTGCGCGCCGGCCCCAAAAGATATTGCTGGCTACTCGGATATCGCCGAAGCCTCTGGAGTTGACCTCACCATTGTGGGTCCTGAAGCGCCGCTGGTGGCCGGAATCGTCGATCACTTCTACAGTCGCGGCCTCAAGATCATCGGTCCCACGCAAGCCGCCGCCCGCCTCGAAGGCTCTAAGCTCTTTGCTAAAGAGTTCTTTGCAAGAGCAGGCATACCCACGGCCCGATCTGGCCACGATCTCGGAGATTTCTCCTTTCCCGTCGTGATCAAGGCCGATGGCCTTTCGGCAGGCAAGGGCGTCGTCGTAGCCAACCATAAATCGGAAGCCGAGGAAGCCATCCAGCGGCTCGGGCCCAACGTAGTGATCGAGGAATTCCTCGAAGGCGAAGAGGTCAGCTT
>JBAUUG010000264.1:0-7619 GCA_049582585.1 Bryobacteraceae bacterium
GCATCGGCTTGTGCAGTTTCACGCGATAGCACATTCGCCTTCATCCCCTCCGAAAGAGGATTCTGTTCCGCTCGCCAGCCCTCCTGAAACTGGGAATCTTGCGGCGGATCTGCTGAAGGTCCTTTGCGCAATTCTGGCCGGACACACGGGCACAAGAGACTCATGCTGGTTTTGCCTCTGGAACGGCTATGGCTGGTTTCATGACAGCTCGACGCTACACGGGCAGGTGGTACGTCTTCCAAACCGAAGCTACTTCCTGTTCAAAGGGCCGTTAGATGCAGCAACTGAGCTGGGCTGGACTATGCCGGGAGGGAGCTTTATCCCGCAATCACCTAATCTGTTCTGGCCGCAGGACCATGCCTGGTGCGTCGCTTCGGAGATTGATCTTTTCTGCACCCTGGTTGCCGCTTCGGAGGCTCTGGCCGAAACTATTGTCAATGACCCGCATCTTGAGGCTTGGCGCGTGTTTCCCGGAGACCCAATCAACCGCGACAGCGACAAAATCAATACCTAAACCCCTCCGGAAAAGCATGCCATCCTGGCGGGCTAAGGTAGTTATGTGCAGATTACAGTTCATCCAGTCAAGTATCGAGAGGTTGAGACATTGCGAGACCTATATCGCCGGGAACTGAACTGCCAGATCGTTCACGATTCTTTTCTCGCTCGCGGCTTCGCCGATCCGTATTTGATCAGGGTCGATGGTCGAATTGCGGGCTACGGCGCTATCGCAAACAAGTATGATAGAGACCGCCTGATCGAGTTCTATACGTTCCCCAGTACGCGCGACATCGCCCTGCCAATGTTTCGCGAATTGCTTACGGTTAGCGGCGCCACGCACATAGAAGCGCAGACGAACGCTCCGTTGATGCTCCTCATGCTCAACCAATGTGCCACCAATATTACCCCCGAAAAGATACTGTTTCAGGACGCTTATTCCACTCATCTTGTATGCCCGTCCGGTGGCGTATTCCGCCGCTCAACTCCGGAAAATTCGGACGCCGTCTTCCAGCACCAACATGAGCCGGTGGGTGATTGGATCGTCGAATCAGGCGGGAAGGCCGTGGCCACTGGAGGATTCCTCACGCACTACAATCCCCCATACGGCGACATTTTCATGGAAGTGGAGAAGTCTGCGAGGCTTCAAGGCTACGGCAGCTATCTCGTACAGGAACTGAAGCGCGTTTGTTACGAAGCCGGGAAAAAACCAGCGGCCCGCTGCGACCCCGGCAATGTCGCCTCGCGAATAACGCTAGAAAAAGCGGGGCTTCTCCCGTGCGCGCATCTACTCTCGGGCCCCATCGCGCCGAAAATCATCATTCTCATATAGCTTTCGGTGCTTCTAGCGAATACTCACGTCGAGCAACGTCAGCCAATATTGGACGGACTGCAGCGTGAAGCCAGTCAGAATGAGGGCAACTCCGAGCACGCCCATGCGTCTCTTCGGCAGATGATCCGCGGTCCATTCGACAAAGGGCATGCAAGCGTTCGTGATCGCCGTGACCGCTCCAATCAGCAACCCGGCTTCCACTCCGAACTTGAGCGCCTTCGTGCGCTGGTGCCCCGCTAAGGCGCTAAGGTATCCGGCGAGAGCGTAACCCGCCGTCCGATTCACCGCAGCCAGCAATTGACGCCTGGTTAAACGCGGCCGGGTTGCCGGTGCGTAGTCCAGGGTTGGCCGAATGCCGAACCGGTAAGCAATCACCTGCCCCACCGTGCTCAAAACGCCGAATGTGATTCCAAACCTGGCTCCGAACAAATAAGTAGCGCCCAATGCGAAGCCGCATCCGCGAATCGCACTCATAATCGCGTCGTACCAGAATCCCGGCTTTGGTTGCCGCCGCGCTGCGCGGGACAATTCCCAAGCTAGTGTGATGCCGTGCGACGCGCCGGTCGCGAGGCCGAATACAGGCCCGAGGGCAATGCCATACCCCGCTCCGAAAAGTGCGCCGTAGGTCACGGCTCTTGTGAGAGTCCGAAGCGGCCCGTGTTCTCCGCCCAAAAGATCGTATGCGAGGTACAACGCGCCGAGCACGTCGAGCGAGCTGCCGATAATATTGATCACCGCGAGCGTGTGCTTGTCGATCGTCAAAGAATATCCGCGGATTCACCGTTGCCTAAAATCAGAAACGACTCCGGCCGGGAGGATTTCACGAGCTGTTCTCTCGGGGTGTCGATGCCATCATCGCCGAGTTGAAAGCATCCATGGTGGATAGCCACGCTGGTACCCGAACCTAGAATTTCATGTGCCCTGACGGCCTCCTCGGGAGCCATATGAACCGGCGACATGAACCATCGCGGCGCGTAGGCCCCAATCGGCAGCAGCGCCAGGCGCGGCGATCCAAACCTCTCGCGAATCTGTAAAAAATGCTTGCCGAAGCCCGTGTCTCCCGCAAAATACACAACTTGTCTCTGAGATTCGATCACGTACCCGCACCAGAGAGTTCTGTTTCGGTCGAAAATCCCTCGGGCCGCGAAATGCAATGCAGGTACACAGTGAATGGCGGCGTTTTCGAACATCTGGGCTTCACCCCAGTCCAGTTCGTGCGTGGGTCCTATCTTATGCGATCGAAGCAGCCGGCCTACACCAATCGGAGCGACGAATACCGAGTCTCCGCGGCGCGCGAGCCAGCGTAGCGTCGGCAGATCCAGGTGGTCATAGTGATTGTGGCTGATGAGCACGATATCGATGCGTGGGAGATCCTCCTTGCGCACTCCCGGCATTCTCCTGCGCCGCGGGCCAATCCCGGAAAACGGACTCGCTCGCTCAGACCAGATCGGATCAGTGAAGATGTTCGAACCCCTCTGCTGGAGGAGCACCGTTGAGTGATTCACAAGCGTGACCCGCAGTTCGCGACCTTCGACTCGGCGCGGCGGAACGGATGGCTTGACGTCGGAAACGAATCTTGGAGATGGCTGCGCACGGCTGGTCAGCTTCCACCGCAACAAATCAAGCCAGCCGCGAGCCTGCGGCGCGTCGGGATTGTAAAAACGCTTTCCGTCAGAGTGCTTCTGGAACGACGGCTCGTTGGCAGGCTCGCGCATGCGCAGGTTTTAAGTTCTCTATTCCAGGACAAACACTCGCAACCGCGATCCGTCTGTTCCGCCGTGATACAAACGCTCAGTCGCTTTAACGAAATCCGAAGCCTTTGCAGTTGGAATGTCGAGGAACTGTTGCGGGTTCCGGTCGACAAGCGGAAACCAGGTGCTCTGCACTTGAACCATGATGGAGTGCCCTGACCGGAACGTGTGGCAAACGTCGGGCATGAGGAATTCGATTTTCGCCGGCTTTCCCGGTGTGAACGGTTCAGGTTTGGCCGTATCGTTCCGATATTTGCCGCGAAACGGCTCCCCGCGCACTAGTTGCTGATAGCCGCCCATCTGAACTTTGGCTGGGTTGGGCTCCGGGTTCGGATAGTCGCCCGGATAAACATCAATCAGCTTAACGATAAAGTCAGAATCGGTGCCGGTGGTGGCGACCTTCAATACGGGCGTAATAGGTCCCACGATCGTGACGTCATGATCAAGCGGCGGCCCCCGGTAGACAAGCACGTCCGGGCGGCGCGATGCAAAGCGCTGGTCGTACGTCATGTAGTCGCCAGGCATGCCAGCTCCGATTCCAGCCAGTATGGGAACCGGCTTAGCGGGATCGCTGACGTATTCGTCTGACGCTTGCGTGGGTGTTGAATCGAAGCTAAGCGTTCCATTCACCCCGAGATACAGCGACTTCTCGGAAGCATTCTTGGGCGGCCATTCTGGGAATCTGAGCCATTGATTGGTACCCGTTTCGAATACCCAGGCCTTCGGGATCTGATTATCCGGCAACGTCTTCAACCCATCGCCTTTACCTTTCAGATTTTGAACGAAGAACGGCAGCTCAATATGCTCTCGGAAGAAGTCGCCTGTATGCGAAGCGAAATTCAGGTCACCTAGAGTCTGTCCATCTCCACGCGACCAGCAACCATGGCACCAAGGCCCCATGACAAGAGTGTTCGGCGCTCTTGGCCCGTTCTTCTCTATCGCGCGGAACAACTTCAGCGGGCCCGAAAGGTCCTCCGCATCAAACCATCCGCCCACGAACAGCGTAGCCGGCGTAACGTTCTTCATGTGCGGCGCTTGCGCCCGCGATTGCCAGAACTGGTCGTACGCGGGGTGCTTCAGAAGATCGTTCCAGTAGACATTGCCGTTCTTGAGGTAGCGCTCGTTTGCATTGGCTAGCGGGCCCATCTGCAGATAGAAATCGTACTGATCGTTCGTGCCGTAATCGAAACGCGTGAACTGCTGGGGAGGGCGTTCCGGATCCGGTCCGCGCGGCTTGAACGACGAGTAAAAGCCGAAGTTAGCGGCCAAGTGGAATGCGCCATTATGATAAGCATCGTCGCCGTTACCGACGTCCCCCATCGGAGCCTGCGGCGAAACGGCTTTGAGAGCGGGATGCGAGTTCATCAGGCCGTATGCCGCGAAGAAACCTGGATAGGAAATACCCCACATGCCGGCCCACCCATTATTGTTGGGTACATTCTTCACCAGCCAGTCAATCGTGTCGTACGTATCCGTGCTTTCATCGGTATCCGCCGGCCCGTTGAATTTCGTCTTATGCGGCGGCACATCGATGAAGGTTCCTTCCGACATGTAACGTCCTCGGACATCTTGATAGACGAAGATAAAACCTTCTTTCTCCGCCAGCTCCGAGGGGCCGATTACCGGCCTGTAGTTATCGATTCCGTAAGGTCCCACAGAATACGGCGTGCGCTGCATGATGATCGGATACGGCTGGGAAGCGTCTTTCGGAACATACACAGCAGTGAACAGTTTTGCTCCGTCGCGCATAGGAATTCGGAACTCATACTTGGTGTAATGCGACCGCGTATAGTCGAGCTGCTGCTTAACATCAGGCGATTGAGGAGCTTGTGCCGGGGCAGTTGAAGTGGCGGCGAATAGCAGGCAGCAAACCGAGCATGTGCGGATCGAAAGAACCATGAGGCGTAGTGTACCAACAGGGCGGCTTGCAATAAATAGTGTAGATAGCTGGTGAAAATCGGAGTCTTAGAAAATAGGAGCCTTCAAGTTATGATGAGAAGAAAATTTGCAGCCGTGGCGACACTGCTTCTAGCGGGATCCTTCCCTTGGCAGGCTCACGCCAGCACATTCGGCTTCAGCTTCGTAGGCCCCGGGGTAAGTGGAACGATCGACTTGACCTATGGCACAGCCACGGACGCCAAGTATCACAACGCCTTTGAAGTCACCGGAATTAGCGGTACGTTCTCTGACTCGAATAATGGCCTTGACATCGTGAATGCGCCCATCGGTCCGCTCGAGCCAATCAAGCACGACGCGCCGGACCCCACCAACTTGCTCGCGCCGCACGATTTCAGCAGGTTCCCAGTAGCGAGCGGCACGGCCCACGGCTCTCTGAGCTATGACAATCTTTTCTGGCCCGACGGCTCGCCGCAAACCGCCTCCAGCTACCCGCTGCATGGAGGATTTCTCGATATCTACGGACTGCTTTTCGATATCGGTGGGGGCAGAGTGGTCGACTTCTGGAGCAACGGTGACCCCAGCGGGACCGGCGTGGGCGACATCTACGGTATCGCGGTCGCTACCCCCGCTACCGCATTGGATTATGTCAGCAGCGGCGTCTCGGCGACTCCAGAGCCCGGCGCGCTTGGCCTGCTCGGCAGCGCCCTGCTATTAGGGATCCTGATGTGGCGTCGGCGTGCGTCCCCTCACCGCTCCTTCTGACCCGCTACTTTATCTGGTCAGAACCACGGTCAGCGCCTACGCGCTAGCGTTATCGAAAACGTCGCCGGTCTCCGTATGAATGACGCGGAGACGCTTCCTTTCCTGCCGAGAGATCATCTAAAAAGAACTACGTAAGATAACACCGTGGATAAGCCAAGCCAATCTGAGCGTCTCAAGACGCTGCTGCCCGAAGTCTGGGCGCTCATGAAACCTCGCCGCAACCTGCTGCTCGCGGGCGCGGCGCTTATGATTGTCAATCGGGTCTGTGGACTGGCGCTGCCAATCAGCTCGAAATTCCTCATCGATAACGTGATGCGCAAAGGGCAGTTCAACTTGCTGGCGCCGATCGTTCTGGCGGTGGTTGCCGCCACTATCATCCAGGGAGTAACTTCGTTCGCGCTGACCCAGCTTCTTTCCAAATCCGGCCAGCGCCTTATCTATGAAATGCGCATTCGTATACAGGAGCACATCGGCAGACTTCCCATAGCCTTTTATGACACGAACAAGACCGGAACACTGGTCTCGCGCATCATGAGCGATGTCGAAGGCGTCCGTAACCTGATCGGAACCGGATTGGTGGAACTGGCCGGCGGCCTGCTCACGGCGGTTATCTCCACCGCCCTGCTCTTCCGCACCAGTGCCCTGATGACTTCGTTTGTGCTGGTGATTCTGCTGACGTTCGGCCTGGTGCTGCAGCGCGCCTTCAAAACCGTCCGACCCATCTTTCGCGAGCGGAATAAGATTACCGCTGAAGTTACCGGACGCCTGGTTGAAACTCTCGGAGGCATAAGGGTCGTCAAGGGCTATCACGCCGAAACCCGCGAAGCCACGGTGTTCGCGGCTGGCGCGCGGCGTCTGCTCGAGAATGTCTTTCGTTCGTTAACGACCATTTCGCTCATGACGCTGGCCTCGACTGTTCTCATGGGCCTGGTCGGGGCGCTTATCATGTTCCTCGGGGCGCGGCAGATCGCCGCTCACCGCATGGATATCGGCGACTTCGTCATGTACACTTCGTTGCTTGCTTTTATGATCGCTCCGGTCGTTCAGATCGTAAACATTGGCACGCAGATTTCCGAAGCGTTGGCCGGACTTGAACGTACCCGGCAAATCCTCGGCGAGCGGCCGGAAGACGAAGATCCGCTGCGCACAACGGTGCTGCCCGCAATCAACGGCCATGTGCAGTTCGAGCACGTCTCCTTCGCCTATGAAGAGGGAAAGCCGGTGTTGCACGATATTTCGTTCGACGCCCGGCCCGGAACAGTGACTGCGCTGGTCGGCTCGTCAGGCTCCGGGAAATCCACGACCATCGGCCTCATCACCGCGTTCCACTCGCCGAAGCAAGGCAAGGTTCTCGTGGACAGCTTCGATCTTTCTACGGTCGCCCTTTCGAGCTATCGTCTGCAGCTCGGCGTTGTCCTGCAGGAATCGTTTCTCTTTGATGGAACCATTCGCGAGAACGTGGCCTTTTCGCGTCCGGCCGCGACGGAAGAACAGATTATGGAGGCTTGCCGCATCGCGCGCGTCGACGAGTTTGCAGAAAATTTCCCGGAGCGTTACGACACCATTGTGGGCGAACGCGGCGTCAAGCTCAGCGGCGGCCAGAAGCAGCGTGTTTCCATCGCCCGCGCGATCCTTGCGAACCCTCGGATTCTAATCCTGGATGAAGCCACTTCGAGCCTCGATTCCGAATCCGAGGCTTTGATTCAGGCCGGCCTCTCCTATCTCATGCAGAATCGGACTACATTCGTCATTGCCCACCGACTTTCGACGATCCGGCGAGCCGATCAAATTCTAGTCGTGGAGGGCGGCCGCATCCTCGAACGCGGGAATCACGCGGAGCTGTATCGGGCGGGAGGCCGCTACTATGATCTGTACACGCG
>JBAUUG010000265.1:0-12941 GCA_049582585.1 Bryobacteraceae bacterium
ACCGGCGTTTCTGACGACAGTATACACCAGCGTTCCTAGCGATTTCCCGTAAGTTGATGAAAACAGGGGAAATCTGGGGGTGATAACGTACTTGACTAACTGACGATTTTCGGATACGATTCTAGTATGAAGCTTCCCGAGACCCTGCAAGAGGCAATCGTGCTGTTCTCCGATCCGAATATTGCTATTGAATTCGTGCGCGACATTCGTTGGCCGGAAGGCGTAGAGTGTCCAACTTGCGGCTCAAAGGATGTCATCTACCTTAAAAACCAGCGGCGTTGGAAATGCCGGAACGAGCACCCGAAACAGCAGTTCTCGGTCAAGGTCGGAACCATCTTTGAGGACAGCCCTATCGGTCTGGATAAGTGGTTACCGGCTGCATGGCTCGTGATGAGTTGCAAGAACGGCATCAGCTCCTACGAGCTTGCCCGCGCTCTTAAGATCACTCAGAAAACAGCATGGTTCGTGCTTCATCGCGTTCGACTTGCGATGCAAACGAAATCGTTCAATAAGCTGTCTGGAGAAGTCGAGGCGGACGAAACCTTCATCGGTGGAAAAACGCGGAATATGCACAAGCATTCCAAGCGCAAAATTCAAGCCGTTAATGACGGCCAATGGGGAAAGACCGCTGTGCTCGGATTGTTAGAGCGCAACGGGCATGTACGCGCGATGGTTGCACCGAATCGCAAGAAGCAGTACGTTCACGGAAATATCCGAAGCAACGTCGAAGAGGGGTCATCTCTCTACACGGATGACTTCAATTGCTACAAGGAACTAAATGGCGAATTTGTGCACCAGATCGTCGATCACATGGCTGCATACGTAGAAGGCCGCGTTCACACGAATGGCATGGAAAATTTCTGGTCGCTGCTTAAGAGAACGCTAGGCGGTACGTATGTGAGCGTTGATCCGATTCATTTGTTCAGGTACCTCGATGAACAGTGCTTTCGATACAATTTTCGCAAGCTAACGGATGGCGAGCGCTTTCTTATTGTGATCGCGCAAGTGATTGGCCGTCGCCTCACCTACGCCGAACTCGCCGGCAAGCAAGAGACCGAATCCGTCAGACCATGAGGGCGTTGCCCTATGCAGGGCAGCGCAGAGGCAAGCGCCCTCATGAGTCAGATTTTCACGACGCAAACCCCTCACGGTGTGGTACAGTAATGGCGTAAATTGGGTCTTTCCCCCGGCCCCGTCGCACATCGGAAGGTGCGCGACATCGTTTCAAAAGATAGGAGACCATAGCCCGATAGTAAAAGCCGATTGAAACATATCGGCCCCAAAACGTTTAGGCAAATCTCTCTCGTTTATGTAACAGAAAAGCCGCCGAATGGCGGCCATCTATAATTCGAAACTTTTCTGTTTGTGGCTGCTTCGCCGGGCCTGAGAAACCTTGAAGCTTCCACGAGCGAGGACATCAATCCGATGAAAACGCCCTACGTGTATCTTAACCCAATTCGCGGGCCACCAGCAAGCCCCAAAAAGTTCTCCGAGTACTACTGGCTTGGAGAGCGTGGGAAGCGGCTGGTCATAACCGCTTCCCACGTACCGCAAGCGGCGGAAGGCCGGATGCGGTTTCTACGAAGTTCCACCCCGTAGAAAACTACGTCCTGCATTTTACAGGATGTTCTCCGTCTAGCCTTCCCTTTTCCATCGAAAGGACGCCTCGCTATGGCAAGCGTCCCTTTTGCGGCACCGGCGGGATACCAGTGGGTATTCACGCCGTTCTTTTGGCACGTGCGGGCAAAGCGTTATCTGTACGCGCGTGACTACGGACGGAAGGCTTGGTGCTTCCTAGTAAGGAAGCGCAATTAGCTCCGAACGAAACCCTTAACGTGGTTTGCGGGGCCTGGCGACCTTCTTCGCCGGGCGTCCGCGCTTCTTGGCTTCGTGCAAACGAAGCTGTTCGTTCAGTTCGGTTTTGCTCACCGAAAGGAGCTTTTTTATGTTTTCTCTGAATTGTCCGAAGGCCGAATCTGGCGGAACGTCGCGTAGGTTCATCCGCTTCAGTTTACGCCCTTTGCGACGCTGTTGCGTTTAGAGAGAAATCGACATGAAGCGATTGTGGGTGCAATGGCGGTTTAAGAAGCACGTCCGGCGACGGCAGCTCTACGAACTCCGCCGAACGCAAAGGACTGACAAGCTTCGCGTTGGTAAGAAGGTCAAGCTGGATTTCCCGCTTCAAGCACCGCCGCGCTTCTCTCTGGTCGAGAATCCTGATGACGCTGTTCAATTTCTGAATAGAATCAGGAGCACACACGAGCGATATAGGCTCTTCATAGACTTATCGAAACTCGAATTCCTGTCATGTGATGCAATAGCAGTGCTGACTTCTGCAATCAAGAATGAAAGCTGCAAGTGCGAGGTCTATGGTAATCAGCCCGAGGATGAGCACCTGAAGCAAATACTTCTTGATTCCGGATTCGGCGAACACGTCAGACTCGCACGACCCACTTCTAAACCTGGGCAAGGGAAAATGCTCAGTCGGGACGTTCGCCTTGAGCAGCAAAGTACGGATATTCAAGCAACAAAGGCGCAAGAGCTCGTCAGTTTCGCCAGAGAACGGCTAGGACGTCCCCTGGAAGACAAGCCGGCATACGGAATTCTCATTGATCTGATGGAAAACACGTTCGAACACGCATCTTGGGTTATGAAAGGGCAGGTTTCCTGGTGGGCGACGGTTTTCTGCGATCTAGGAAAACAAAAGGCGTGCTACTCATTTGTGGACATGGGTGTGGGCATTTTCAAAAGCAGTAGCTTCAAACAACGGATTGGCTATCTGGCAAAGGCGTTTAATCGGCCGGCAGAAAAAATACGTGCTCTGCTGGAGAGACGAATACCTTCACGAACGGGTCTACACTACAGAGGGCAAGGCTTACCTTGGATCTACGAGTCCGGCCTTGCAGGACGAATAGAGAACCTTGTTATCATTACGAACAACGTGTACGCGAGGCCCTTGGCTGATGAATACCGTGAACTTGATTCCAATTTCAATGGCACGTTCCTCTACTGGGAAACTTGACGATTTGAGCGATGCGTTGACGCTAGATATCGCCGCTGATTTCACTCGTACTCCGGGGGGTCGGTATCGCGAGGAAGGCCCATTTTCTGGTGAGGAGTTCCGAGAAACTGTCTTAACCCCGCGTTTTGAGCAGGCCATCAAACAAGGACGGAACCTTATCGTCATTCTCGACGGGGGTTATGGTTACGCGTCTTCTTTTCTCGAAGAAGCGTTTGGCGGCTTGGCTCGGAACAAGGGCAAAAGCACAGTTGCGCGGGTTCTCTATTTCGACTCGAAAGAGGAACCGTACTTGGTCGACGATGTTCGCCGCTACATCGAAGAATCTAGGGCATAAGTCATAATGCAGCGCGGGCCGGTATTGTCCGCGACCCCGAACGCGGCAATCATCCTTGTCTCTTTTGTGTGCGGGTTTACCGCCGGACTCTTTTACCTAGGGCACTGGCATGTTCACTGGGACAACAGGATTGATTGGAGTGCCATCTCAAATCTTGCTGGCGCAGCCGTCAATGCCGTAGTTGTCCTTTTGCTCGGACTTTTTATCACGACGCGACTACAGCAACAAACATTTGACAGACGCTTCGAAAAGGAACTGCTAATAACGTTTACAAAGACCGCGCTCACAATTGCCGAGCAGATCAATACATATTTTGTTTCATGCACCACACGCGAAAGCTTCACTGCGCCCGAGCGGGATAAATTTGTGAGCTTGTTCGGGGCACTGGGGCAAGAGATCCAACTCACCAAAGATGCGATTGAAAGGGCCGATTTCGGGAGGAGTTCTACGACGGTTAATCAAGCACAAATCTGCCGCGGGGAGTACAAGGATCTACTTACGGACCACTCAGTGGGCAAGCCCTTCACCAACGAAGACGTTCGGGCCGCCCAAGCGAAGTACCGGGAGATCAGAAATTCCCTGATTCAGGTTATTTTTGAAATCAACCGCACACAAACATAATGGCCTGTCACGCCTCTACCATTATCGGTTAGCCTAGTATGTTATTGCCAATCTGGGTTGTGACTATATGAGGGGGCTGGCGTAAAAACCTTGAACTGACCGGAAACGATCAGCCCAAAGGACGAGCTTAAGACACACGCCGATGCCAAGGGGCTGAGAACGGTTCCCGGCGTGGGCGACATTCTGGGCGCGACGATTTATCTGGAGATTGGTTGGATCGAACGCTTTCCCGCGCCCAAGCATCTGGCCAGCTATGCGGGATTGGTTCCGGTTGTCCATGCCAGTGGTGGACGTAGGTTTCGTGGACCGACTTCGCAGCGCTCGATCAGCATCTGCGGTGGCCTTGTGGAAGCCGCCAATATAACGGTGATGCGCCGCAAGCAGTGCCCTCGCCGCCATGTCACGCAGTTGTACGAACGCTTGCGCCCCACTAAAGGACACCAGAAAGCGGCGGTTGCGGTGGCGCGGCATTTGGCTGAGTCGGCCTGGTGGACCTGAAACGAGCCCTCGACTGGAGTCTTGGATGCGGTTGCATAATCGAAGAGCAACTCGCTCCAGAGTCGATAGATCTCAGCTTTTGCCTGCGCAAATGGATCGACAAGGCCGATATCGTCCTACTGCTGATGGGCATAAGATGTGGGTCCGTATCTCCCAGTGGGGTGCCGTGGACGCGGGAAGAAATTCGAATTGCACCTCAGAAAGGGAGGAAGATAGTGGCTTTGATGAAGGAGTACTTTGATGAAGGAGTACAGGGTCCGTGCTCGCTCTTCTATCGGGTGAACCCCGATCAGTTTCGGATCCAGCGCGATTTCGAAGACTACACTCAAGCAAACGTTGCTGCAAGCGTTCCTCGATTTCGGGACACCCTGGAACTACTTTCGCTCGCAGATCGCAGTTTCGATTAATTCCGGGCGAGCGCGAGCGTCCTCGAGACAGCTTTATGTAGGACTCATTATCCGCAAGCCGATCTGCGGAGCGTCAGCTCATTTCTCCGACTGCTGCATTTGAAAGTAGAGCGGCAGATTGGCGGACCCGTCGTCGAGGTATGAAGACGGACCCCCGGTCCGATAGCCACCAAACCGGCTGACGCCAGCCCTGGTCTCGGTGCACCATTGAATAATGGAACAGCAGGCAACGGGAAAAACATGAAGATGAGAGCTGACCGAAGAGCGGTAGACAAGGTATTCCGGCGGCGCGATCGGTACGAGATACCTGATTGGCAACGAGAGAAAGTATGGGATATAGAAAAGAAGCGGCGCCTCATTGATTCAATGCTCCGTGGATGGAAACTGCCGAAATTCTACTTTGTAAAAACCTCTGAGGATGAATTCGAAGTCGTCGATGGTCAGCAGCGTCTTTCTGCGATTTTCGAATTTTGCGCAAACGATCTGGAGCTAGATACGGCCTCGGCCAAGCTGTTCCATGGAACCAAATATAAGGATTTGCCAGCCAGGATTGCCGACGATTTCGATGACTTTGAAATTGAGTATGACGTCCTAGAGGAAGCGACCGAGGAGGACCTAAAAGAATTTTTCCAGCGCCTGCAGGGCGGAATGCCGCTCACGAGCAGTGAGAAACTGAATTCGGTTCATAGCAAGTTGCGGGACTTTTGCCGTAGCGTTTCCAAGCACGCCTTCTTCGCAGAGGACATAGGAGTAGCCAACACCCGATATGCTCATTTCGACATCGCTTCCAAGGTCGCGACTATCGAGATAGAAGGGCTTGACACGGGTCTTCGGTTTGATGACATTAAAGGCGTTTTTGAGTCTAACCGAAGCTTCTCGCCGAACTCGGCGACGGCGAAGCGGATTCGGGTGGCACTCGACTTCCTGCACCGAGCATTTGAGGGCGCGAGCGGTTCGCTCAAAACACGCAGCATCGTACAATCTATCGTCAGTCTGGCGTGCAGACTCGTCGCCACTGGACGCGTGACCGGCCTCGAAGCGGAAGTCCGAAATTTCTTAGCAGCCTTCGTGGCGGAACTCAGTCAGCAGGTGCAAATGGGGCAAGCGGCCACCGATAGTGACTACCTGGTATTCCAGCGTTCGGTAAACGCGAATGTCAAAGGGGCAGCCCGCATTAGACACGAGACGCTGTTACGTAAACTGTTTAGGCGATCCCCTGAGTTAGCAGATATTTTCGATCCCTCGGTTATTGCAGAAAGCGGTGTCGCAGGGCGTTTGGGTGCCCTCGGCGAGTCAATATCTGACTTAGTGGTACAGGTGAACAAGGGGCACGCAGCAGATACCGGCGAGGACCTGTTTAAAGCTACGAACAACACCACACAGGCTCTCCTTCGGATCCGCAAGCCAATCAAAAACCTTGCGGAATACGGAAAGTTCATCGATTATTTGTACTTTATATTTCGCGAGTCTGTTGGGTCGCGACTCGGAGACGCGTGGCCGACCTCGTTTGTTGACATCAACGTGCTCCGGACTGATCTTAGGCACGATGTTGATCACGGCGCGTCCAGCAAGATCCGAGCCAAACGAAAAAAGGCCAGCAACACCTTCACGAAGTACTCTGGTTCAGCGACTCCGGATACAATTGAGCCAAGTCGCTTGCCTCTCGCACAGGCCAATATTCTAGGCGCGATCGAGGACGATCTCCGTGCCATTCTTTCTAAGCACGCCAGCAACGAAGATCCAGTTTAGGCGAGAGTTTAGGGGTCTTCGGGTGTGTCTGACATCGCGGTCTGCAAGATCTGGGTGGATTACTCCCGGCGGATGCCCTAGCGTTCTCGACCGCTGTGATGTTAGCCGCTATCTGAAGATTGTCCCCAAACGGGCTTGGAGCCCGAAGCCGACTTATGGACCGGCAGTCCACCTTTCCGACATGCGCGTAATCCGGGCAGTTAACGAGATGAGGGTTTATCTCCGTCGTTTTGCTGCGGTCAGTCGAATGCTTCAACGAATTTCTGGACAAGATCGGCGACGATCAATCCACCTCGGCTATTGAGATGCACCCCGTCCGTGTGAAACCTCCAACCATTGATCCGGGCGACTTCGTCAGGACTCTTGCGGAGTATTACAGTGCGGAAAGCGTCTCGATAAAATCGAGAAAACCGAAACTCCGTGAAAGCGCGACCTGGCGATTTCATAATTTCCGCAAGTATGGCTTCATATAGTGCAATATAGTGAGCGCCCTCTTCCTGCGCAATTCTCCTGATAATGCCGCTGAACTCAAGGACGCGCTGATTGAGTTCCCGCTGGAAGGGGTTTGCCGATGTGGGATCTTCTCCGATCGGAGGCAACGAACAGAGCGCAATTGCGGCCGAGTTCTCAGCCTTGGCCCGACGAACAATTTCCCTCAGGTTTTCACAGAACCATTCGGGTGACGGGTCGCGCGGGAGCCTCTTGGCGATTCGAAAGAACATTCTGGCCTTAGTGGAAGCCAACGCTAGAACATCATTTCCACCGATGAAGACAACAATCCTTCCCGGACGGGATGAAATTACGTTTGGAAGCCGCTGAAGAGCGTTGTAGGCAAGATCGCCTCCCGTGCCGAAGTTACGAAATAAGAAGAGTTTCGCGCCGAGTCTGTGTTGCAGTTCATTAATCCAATTGAACGCTTGGCCTTTCCCTGCCGTACTACTGGAACCAAGACATGCCACGATTGATCGTTGTTCTTCCATGTTCCGGGGCGTTCGATCGGCGAGTTTCCGCTAAAAGTTTTCCACCGTATAAACGTTAGAATCATCCGTCACGAGAACGAGCGCTAAAAGCTTGCCATCGGGAGATGGAACACCCCAAATTCCAAAGACAGATTCCGGCTCGCGATAAAGCACGGAGATCTTGCCCTTCGAGTCGACATACAGCTCTCTTACTTCGGTGAGGCAGGCATCACTCGCGAAAAAACCTTTGCCGTCCGGCGCGTATCCGAACGACAAAAACGATGATGTATTCGGCACCGGTATCTCTTGTGTCCTTTCACCGGTAGCAAAGGAACGAATGACCACCTTCGTCGAGCCGTCATTTGTTCGTGTAAAATCGGCAATTGACCTTCCATCAGGCGAAATGTCGGGAAACGCCATGTGGCGATCCCGATAGATCTCGCGGCCTGTTCCTCCAGTCAACGACAACTCGGAGATGACGTAGTCACCGTCGCCATCCTTTTGAGCGTCGAGGCAAACGCCAGCCGGAGAACACCGGTAGAAAAATCCGGGATTCGGAGCATTCGGCACAGGTGCTGCAGCGCCACCATGGATAGGCGCAACCATGAGGTGCAAGCTTGGGGGACTTTTGTTCGCGTCCATGGCCATGAACAGCACCGAGCTGCCATCTGGAGTAACGCGGCCAAGAACCTGATGGCCGGGCATACGAACTATCTGTTCGGCGGTCTGTTTGTCGACATCCTGACGAAAGAGGGTCTGCGGGCCGTTCCGTGCAGAAGTTATGATTACCGTCTTACTGTCGCGAGTCCAATCGGATGGATAATCGTCTCCTAAATCGAGCGTCAGCCGCCGTGGTGCTCCCATGCGCGTGCTGCCGTTTTCGAGCGGCGCCACATACACATCGCGTTGCCGGAAGCTACGTATAAAAACAATCCGCTTGCCGTCCGTACTCAAACAACGGGCACGAATGGGAAGATCCTTCCAATCCGTGAGTCTCCTCATTCCGCCTAGAACATCAGTCCCGTTTGGAGCGAATCGGAGTTCCCAAAGATTGCTTTCGTATTGATTTGGTGTTGTGTTTCTGTTGACCGTCATGATCAGACGATTCGAACTGCTCCAAGCAATTGCCCCAATGACGAGATTGTGCTTTGGGCCGACTAAAACTTTTTTTATCTTTCCAGCACCGGCGACCTCAACGAGCTCCAGCGTAGACGCGCTCTGATATCCATTTGCACCGTACTCTGCGCTCAGAATCGCGATCGCGCGGCTGTTGGGGCTCCATTCAAATTGATCGATCCTATGCTTGCCGGGCCCGATCCAAATGTCCTGCCACGGTCCGCCGCCAGACGTCTGAACCGAAATCCGGCAAGAATCCGCCGACTCTTTTGCACGGCTTCTGCCGTCAGGCGACGAAATGTATAGCTGTTCAAAAGGAAACGACTTCGAGAGCTCGCCGTCAACTGAAAACTCGGTGACCGTTCTTTCTCCTGCCTTGTTCTCCAGTTGAGTTTGCAGGGTTCTGCTGTCGTGTGACCAATGCAGAAACAGGTGTTTCTGTGTGTTCTCGACTAAACGTGTCTCGCGAGTCTCCATGGAACGGATGTGGATTCCGAGTTGGTCTGAATAGGCCAAAAACTTACCATCGGGCGACAAACCGGCAGACTGAACAGCTAACTCCGGTGTATTGGATGTCAGCCGTTGGGGCGTCAGGTTTTTCGCTGGGCGCGAGAGACGAGTCTCGTTATATGCCAGACGTACTCGGGCTTGAGCAGCGGCCGGTTGATCGCCGTATTCACGGATAATCTGCTCGTAAACTTTTCGCGATTGCTCATTTCCCAGCTTCGCGTAGCACCCTGCTAAGTGTAGAAGCGCCTTCGCCTTCACACTGCGCGGAGCGGAACTCTCACCCGCAATTTTCCGGTAGGCCGCTATGGCCGCATTCAGATCTCCGGCGACCTGTTCTTTCACAATGGCGCCTTCCAGTTCCACTCCTGCCTGATTCTGGGCGAACAAAATACCTGTTACCAGCGCGGTAATGGCGGCAATCGTTTGAATTCCCCGGTGTTTCAAGAGAGCGCTTCCCACAAGCCTAAGATGGCGTGGCGATCAGCCGTCGAAGCGATATCCTACGCCGCGAACACTGACCAAGTGCCGTGGCATCGCGGGATCGTCTTCAATCTTCTTTCGCAACGCCACAATGTGATTGTCGATCACGCGGTCGGTGACAAAAACGCCGGAACCCCACACGTCTTTCAGTAATGTCTCGCGTTCCAGTACCCGTCCCTTATTGCGCAGGAAAGCAGTAAGCAGTTTTAACTCTGTGTAAGTGGCCTCGACGCGCCGGCCCTCGCGCCGCAGCTCGAAACGGACCAGGTCCAGCTCACATCGGCCGAATCGCCAGGCTTCGCTTCCCGCTTCCGCCGAACGATGCCGCAAAAGCGCTCTAATTCTCGCTCGCAGCTCGCGGGGACTAAATGGTTTCGTGACGTAATCATCCGCCCCCATGTCGAGACCCAGAATCTTCTCTGCCTCGGCAGCCTTCGCGGTCAACATGAGTATCGGAAGCCGCAAACCACCGCGCCGCAACTCGCGGCAGACCTCATAGCCGTCTTTCTTGGGCAGCATGACATCCAGGAGAATCAGGTCAAATCCTCCGGCGCGTGCGTGATCGACGGCTGTGATCCCATCCTCGACCACGGTGACCTCGTATCCCTCTGTTCTCAGGTCCTTTTCCAGCGTAAACGCAATCGCCGGCTCATCTTCAGCAACAAGAATTTTGCTCATGTCCTTTCTCCGGCTGGCTTGCAAGAGGTAACACAATAGTGAACGTACTGCCAATCCCAGGTGAGCTTTCGAGCTGGATCTCTCCTCCGCTTGCGTGAACAATTTGACGAACCATCGATAGTCCGATCCCGGTTCCTTTGATGCCTGCGATTTTCGCTTCCGTGCCACGAACAAACCTTTCGAAAATGTCACGCTGTTCGACGGGCGCAATGCCAATACCGCGATCGCGAACCGAAATGGCGACTTCACGCGTCCTCACGCGACCTTCTACCCACACGGTTCGGCAATTAAGGGAATACTTCACGGCATTTTCCAGAAGGTTTCGCAAGGCGGTTCTCAGCGCCTGTCGATCCACCTCGATACCGGCGTTTTCGGCCGCCAAGTCTAGCTCAAGATGAAAGCCGCGACCGGACGCCTCTTCTTTAAAATCCTCCACTGCGGATCGGACAACGCCAAATGCATCGTGGATTTCCCGCCGATAGGGTTTTTGGCCGGACTCCATCCGGCCGAAATCTAATAGGTCTTCCAGGAGGCGCTGTAGCCGGGCCGTTTCGCGTTGCAAAAAAGTGAAGCTCCGTTGGAGCTGAGAAGGCTCGGTCAGTCGTCCCTCGGACAACAGCTCAGTGATACCTAGAAGGGATGTAAGTGGCGAACGGAATTCGTGTGACACAGCGGCCATAAAATCCGATTGAAGCTGAACCAGCCGCAATTCATGGCTAACTCCGCGATACGTCGCATACGCGCCTCCCAGGACCAAGAGCAACATAAGCCCAACGCCAGCGAACCACAACGACCGTTTATCAGCTCCACTGACAGGAGACGGCACGATTGAGAAATCGAGCTTTCCGTTAAGGCCAGCTTCGGCAAGGGAGCGAACCACCTGCGATGAGGAGTCCTTTGCCCAGGGTTCTGTGGCGATCCAGCGCAACTGAATGTCGCGGGCGCTGGCAGGCAGATTGATCGCGTCGATCCGCCATCCAGGGGCCGCAAACAGTGCAGCTAATCGACTTTGCGTGGCGTCGCACATCAGAAGCGATCCATCGGCAGTCATCTCGCGAGTAACGGTGCCTTCAGCTGTGGCGCGCATTTTCAGCCAGCGATCGTAAAGATGTGTTATCAGCAGCGAGAATTCAAAGTCCTCCTTTGGCGGATTATCGGAGATCTTTTGCCAACGATTCAACTCAGCCCAATAGAATTCGAAAGTTTCCCGGCGCAATTGCCAGTGTCCCGAGAGCAAGGCGGCGCGCAATTGTGCAGAACAACTGGAATCCGGAAGCATTTCGCACCTTGCGCCTGCGGCCAACAGCGGGTAAGGGATGCCGTCCGGGTTGGTGGCCGCTTCTTTAGCGAGGAGATCGTAGATCCGAAGGGATCGTTCCAGGTGATTTAATTTTCTTTCTATTCGCGCTAACCGAAGTAAGGCTTCCGCGCGCGCCGGCGGCTTATCCGCAAGCGGCCGCAGTGCGTCAATTGCAGCCTGGTAGTTCCTGTCCTGAAATTCCAGCTTTTCCGCAGCGTCAAGGGTCGGGGAAGGCGACATTCCTGTAGGGGTCGCCGGCACAAAGAGAAGAGATCTGCGCGGATATGTGCTAACGGAGTTAATTCCGAGCAGAATCAGCCACTTTCCTCTTGCAGGGGTAAGCTGCAAATTGGTTGAGGGCGGCAGCGACTCTAATTTGCGAAGAGTTAATTCCCACTTGCCGAGAGCGCCGACTATTTGTGATACAGCCAAGTCTGCAATCTGTTCTAAATGCTCGCGCTTCTGCCGCTCCGCTAGATTGCTGTCTTGCTGCATCAATCGCCACGAGAGCACCAATTGCCAAAGCGCCAGTCCAAATACGACAGCCAGGAACAAAGCCAAGCTGCGGCGAACGGACGTGCCTTGATGCTTGGGGTGCACTTTGAATGAGTATACGAGGCAATGAACCTGATTTCTCGGCATTTTGCGGGGGTTGTGCGGGCACAGTGTCGGGGAATTCAGACAAAGCGGTTACCATAGCCTGACTTAGTCCATATACACAACGGACAGTACGTTACTACGCTAAATCACGTCCTGAGCTTGCGAATGGAAAATCGAAGGGATGCTTCCTTTCGCCGATCAAGCTAGCGACGACGGCAAACATTGTGGAGATGACATGCTGACGTTATATTTTTCGCGTTTCAGAGACAGTGTCCCTGGGTCGCAGTTTACTCTCTTGCTTCTCCTGACGATCTTCGGTTCGTTGTCACCAGCCCAAGTGGTACGCGGCCACAAGTTTTACTTTCAAGACATCGGGAAACGGTGCATTCAGGCCGGAACAATAGGCGCAGCCGTAGCGGGTGCCAGCGTGAATACTTACAACTGCGATCAGGATATCGCCGAGCAGATATCTGTGATTGAACTTAACGACGGAACCCACGACGTGCAGCTAGGAATACAGCGTGCTTCAGGTTATTTCGGCGGGCCAATTCTTTGCATCGGCATTAGAGGCGGCCAAGTCACAGCCGGAGCCCAATTAGAGCTGCAGCAGTGTTCCGTGGGGGCGAATTCGCAGAGGTTTGCGCTGGACGGTGACACTATCCTCATG
>JBAUUG010000266.1:0-12894 GCA_049582585.1 Bryobacteraceae bacterium
GTCTGAGTCGCGGCTCGCGCAAATCTCTAATGATCCCGTAGACCAACGCAAAGCAGCACATGAGGAGGCCGCGCAAGAACGCAAGCGGAAGCGAAAGCTCCGTCAGGTAACCAAAAAGCCAATGACGAAGCCGATGTCCCTTGGGGCAAACGGGACGAGGCCGGTTAGACCAGCCCCGCCGCCGCCACCAGGGAGGCGCCGGCACATATTCCGGATTCGGCACCTCGATGTTGCATTTCGGGCAGATGAGCACAAATCCTCATCGGTGGAAAAGGGGAATAGCTGAGTTCTGGTTACGCTTGGGCAGTGACGTAACGTTTTGAATAATGAGATAGTCTAGCGGTGATGAGATCCGACGCGCTGGAAGCGCTGCGGACGATGATAGCTGATAATGCGAGTTGAAACACCGCTTGCTTACGCGCTTGGTTCCGTTGATTCTGGCGCTTTCGGTTGCGGCGCAGACCCCTGTGCCGAAGCTGGTCCAGATTCCACTACTCGATTGCGCGGGGCTGCCCTGCGTCGATCTGAGCACTGGAAGCGGAAAAACCTTGCGCCTGCTGATCGACACCGGAGAGGCTAATTCCTACCTGGACATCAAGGCCGCGCAGGCTCTTGGGGTGGAGCTTCAGCCGTTAAAAGACAGCAATGGAGATGCGATCAGCCAAGTACAGCAAACAATCGTGACGGGGGCGAAGTTGGGGGATTTGGCGATGGGCGATTTCCCATTCATGGTTTTGGATACCACGCCGCAGTCTGACAAGCCAGGGCAGAAGATGGAGCGGCTGCCGGGCGATGGCGCACTGACATACAACGCGTTCAAAAACCGGCTGCTGCAGATCGATTACGCGAATCATGTGATTCGGATCTCAGAGCCGCAGACCGACGCCCAGCCCTGTCCGCGCGCTTGCAGCGACCTGATCGTTAAGCGCTTCGGCAGTTTTGGGCCGGTGACACTCACCGCCGATGGATTCACGTTGAATGGCCAGCCCGTCGATGCGCAGATCGATACGTTGTTCACGGGGACGATGTTCGTCTATCCGGGGGCTGTCGAAAAGCTCGGGCTGAAAAAAGAGAGTAAATCGAAACACAAGGAAGTTTTTCCGTATACGCAGAGCGGCCTGAAACTTGCGCGAGCGGATGGCGAGACGGAGGGCTTCCGCGATCTTACGCTATTGCAGAACGCTCCTTTATACTTCGGAACCGCCGACGATCATCTGCCCGTTGTCGCCTTCGATGCGACGGTTGGGATGGGTTTGTTGAGTCACGCTAGAGTGACGTTCGATTTCAAGGGCATGCATATCTGGATGGAAGCTCATTGAACTCCAGGAAGTGGGTGTATACCCTCCTTGCCGTCGTAGCCGTTCTGACGTCTCTTTTCGTTGTAAGAAATGTCGATCTGCGGGTCTACTGGTACGGCGTAAATGGATTTTTCGCGGGTATCCGCCCAGCTTATGGACCTGGGAGCGGCCTTGGTTTTCCGATGGAGTATCGATATCCGCCCGTTACATACATCCTCCTCTTTCCGCTGAAGTGGATGTCGTTAGGCGTAGCCGGCTTCTGGTGGATGCTTGCGGCGTGGAGCATGGTGCTAGTGGCCGTATCGCTCGCAATCAGGATGCGGCGTCTGCGCTTCAGCCGTAACTCGATCTTGGCCGCAGGCGCGTTTATGTTGGCTTATGTCGTGCTTGCGATTCGCTACGGGAATGTGCAGCCGTTTGTGATTGCATGGATCTTTGCCGCGCTGGTCTTATCGGAAACGTATCCGGTTATTACTGGAATTTTACTGGCGCTGGCTGTGACATTTAAGATCTGGCCGGTCATGTTCCTGCCGTGGCTGTTTCACCGCGAGCGGAGAAAAGCGATTGCGTATTTTGTGGTCTGGTTCGTAGCGCTCTGGATGCTGCCGGTTCCGATATTCGGCGCGACGCGGTACTGGGATCTGCTTAAGGAGTGGTACACGGCCGTCGGGCGAGTTGGAACTACTTATTCGGAGTTCTATTATTTCCCCGGGCAATCCTTGCGCGGGCTGCTGCTCCGGTACTTCACTCCTGTCCCTCCGCCTTTGAAGAATTTTCCCGATGTTCATGTCCTTTCCTTGTCACCACACAGCGCCGTGATCGCGTGGATGGTTATCGGTATTGGGGTCTATTCTCTCTTTGTGATTCAGATGCTGCGATCTGATTCGCGAAAGCTCTGGGCGTGGGACGGATTGGCATTTGTGCTTTACTCCATGCTCGAGCCGTATGCCGTGAAAAGCGGGTTGATTTCACTCGGCCCGGCAGCGTTGACAGGAGCTTGCCTGTTGACGCTTGGTACAACTAGAGGAATTCAGAGTACTCGTAATTCCTGGGCGAACAGGCTTTTTCTGGCAGCGTGCGCGATTTCGTTTTTCGAGGCGATTTTGCAATACAAGCCCTGGCAGCGGTTTTTGCTGAGTATCGGGTTAGATTTTTGGGCCGAGGCCTTGCTCCTGGCGGCGCTTTTTATCTGGATTGTGCTTACGGATTTGCCGGAAAGCACTTGATGCGGGGCTGGAGGGTTCCCTCACCGGAAGATAGGGTTGCTCTCATTGATGCAGGCGCGTCCGACGCCCTACTGGGTCGTGCTTTGAATCCAAGCGATCCTCTTCTCAATTTCCGCCCGATCCGGATACTTTGGATCTCGCCGCAAAACCTCACGATACCATCTGATAGCATCCGATTTGTAGCCCAGCCGTAAGAGACACAATGCAACGTTGTAGGGCGCTGCGGTGTCACCGGTCTCGAGCTCCGCCGCTTTTTCGAAGCTCTGCCGCGCCAGCTCCCAATCCTGAAGCTCAAAGTAGGCTGACCCAAGTCTAAAGTGCAATGAGGAAAACTTGCCGTCCGAAAGCGCAATCGCCCTCTTACTCGCGGTTACGGTCTCGTCAAAGCGGCGAAGCCCAAAGAATGCGTCCGCCAACGTTGAGAAGCTTCTGGCGTCGGACGGCAGCAACTCCGTCGCCTCTCTCGCCTCGTGGAGAGCCTGGTCAAAAACACCTCTCGCGACAAGCACTTCAGCAATCAGCTGATGCCCTCGGCCGGTCATTTGTTCCGATTCCTTTTGACCCACTCCAGCGCTGACACACTTCCGGGCGTCGGCCAAGACCAAATCGCCGGGGTTTTGATCAGTGATGAGCGGAGACGCGGTCACCGCGTATTCGACAGGGACTACGGACCAGTACGATGCTGCGTCGCACCAATCCCTCCAATAGTCTCCATCCAAGGAGGCCGCGCGCTCGTAGCTTGCAGCGGCTTCTCGATAGGCCGAGATGAGAGACTGTCGATCGCCTTGTTGGTCCCAGTCCCATGCATCTGCGCTGCCTGTTTCCAGCAACTTCTTGAACCAGATATCACCTTCTTTAGGCCTATCGAGAGCGTATGCCGCGCGAATGAGGCCGCGAATGCTTGCGGCACGAAGGCTCTCGTTGCCGATCTGGCTTTCGCCCTCGAAGGCACGATGGAAGTAAGATTGTGCTTCCTGAATCGAGCCAAGTTCCTCAAAGGCATTCGCCAATCCTAAATAGAGCTTAGGATCGGGTGGTCTGCCCAGCTGAATTCCTGCGCGAAACGCCTCTGCCGCCCGTCTTGCGAGATCCTTGATGTCATCACCCTTCGCGAAAAAAAATTTGGTTTCCAGCCCATTTCCGATCAGGTAGTTAGCTTCCACAGTCGGTTTAAGTTTGAGCGCCGCCCGTGCCGCAGTGATCTGAATGTCGATGTCATCATGTCCCGCGTCTGCTGCGACCTTGATCAGTGCGGCTGGATCGCTGCCCGCTTGATCGACTGCAGCCGCAAGCTTCGACACGATCTGAATATGGAGCCTCTGATATTCCGACTTTTCGTCTGCCGAATACTCCAGCTTGCTCTCGCTCGTCTCAAGGTCCTCTATATCTTTTAGCAGGGCATCCATTCCCAGTGTCCCGGACGGCTTTGGGAATGTAAGCAGGGTGCTAAGTTGCAGGACGGGGACGGCGAAATTAAGATTTTGTCCATCGGTGAGCGTGCCGACCGTTATGCCGACGACCTCGCCTGAGGAGTTCAGAACGGGTCCGCCGCTTGAGCCCGGAGAGATCGGGGCGGAGATCTGAATCAGTTTGCGACCGTTTACGTCACGTATTCCGGAAACGACGCCGGTGGTTATACTCTTCTCTAATCCCTCTGGGTTTCCAATCACGAACACACTTTCTCCCGGTGAGATTGGCTTTGACGCTAGTCGCAACGGCTGCGCACCGATCTCTTCCCTGACGCTTACAATCGCCAGGTCATTGATTTCGTCCCGAGCCTCCATTTCAGCAGGGAGACGAACCGCTCCGATCTCTAGAAATGGAGTACCTCCTTGAATGACATGCCAGTTTGTGGCGAGCCTGCTTTTCCCGATCAGGAAACCGGTTCCGAATGAGATTGGAGATCCATCGCCGCTTCGAACCGAAATAATAAAGATTGATGGAGACGTGGCTCTGTAGATATCCGCTGCTTGCTCATCCGCACCCCATATAGCGGGTGTGGCTAAGAGCGAAAGCAGTAGCGCGTACGCCGCTGGTTTAATGCTCATGTAGACCCCTGGCCACGGTCTTCTCCTTCGAGCTCTAATGAGCTGCCGACTTCGTGCCCGTTTTCCCCGTTTCAGGATCGACATTTCCTTTAGCGGACCAGTTGTTACGCTCGGTTGAGTCTGGAGCCGAGCGATCATACGAATTCACGGGCTTACCGGTGCGTTTTGTGTAGCCGCTTACCCGTTCGTGTTCACTCTTTGGTCCTGTGCCTCTGCCATAAGTACTTATCCGGCGGGAGGAACTGTGCTCGAAGAACCGTGGCGCGAAGAACGATGGCGCGAAGAGCTCGACGAATGCGAATGAGGTCCAGCGAAGGAGGAAATCGAAAAGCAGATGGCAATACCTGAAACGCACAATTTGATCATGGCTCACCTATAAAGACTCGCTTCCGGCTATTTAGTGGCTGAAACTTGAACTGCCTCTCATTCGGCTAATCGTCAGTTCAAAGAGGAAATTGCAATCAGGATAAAAAGCGCGCGAAACTGCAGGCGTACGCTCGCGGAGCTAAGCCGGCCCGGTAAAATCGAGTTATTTGTTCTACGGAAACACCATCTCTGGCCGAAGTCGATCTCTCACGTATAAGTTTGTTCACCTTACTCCGCTCGCGAGCTTCATTGAATCCAGGGCGCCTGGTCTATGGATCAACGCCGACGTTAACGGCAATTAACGTGCTCCGGTCGCGAAGCCGACCGCTGCCCATGCCTGTCGATCTCGCCAATTGCGGCTAGCTCGCCGCAACCCGACCGTCACGCATAGTGACTATGCGGTCCGCGAAAGCGGCTGCTTCCGGATTGTGCGTGATCATCAAAATGGTTTGGCGCGTGCGCTTATTCAAATCGCGCAGAATGTTGAGGACAGCGTTCGAGTTCTCCGTATCAAGGTTTCCGGTGGGTTCATCGGCGAGGAGGATGGCCGGCTGATTCACGAGCGCGCGAGCGATGGCGACCCGCTGCTGCTCACCCCCCGATAGGGCTCGCGGTTTGTGGTCGAGACGCTGCTTTATCCCCAAGAGTTGCAGGATTTCATCGAATCCGGGCGGCTGGGTGGTTACTCCTGCAAGCGCCTGGGCAATTCCGATGTTGTCCCGCGCAGTCAAAGTGGACAGCAGATTGTATTTCTGAAACACAAAGCCAATCTTCTTCTGGCGCATTTCGGTGCGCTCTGATTCGCTTAGCTTGCGGAGGTCCGCGCCATCAATGAAGATTTCGCCTGAAGTCGGAGGCGCAAGCCCACCCAGAATGTGGAAGAGCGTCGATTTGCCGGAACCTGACGGTCCAATAATCGCGAGGAATTCCCCGCGAGCGACATCCAGATCGACACCGCGCAATGCCTCGACCTCAACTTCTCCTACGCGGTAGATCTTCCGGAGACCGCGCACGCGAATGATGCCCGAAGCCGGCGCGGAGCTATTCATAGGCGAGCGCCTCGATGGCATCTTGCCGGGCAGCTTTTAATCCGGGATAGATAGCGCCCAGCAATGCTCCACCCAGCGCGATTACGGCAGCGTAGGGCCACCAATCGGGCGTGTTCACCACTCGCAGCGAAGCGGGCATCAAAACCGTGATCAGTGCCTTTGTCCCGAATGAGAGCACTATTCCGATGGCGCAGCCAATCAGCGCAAGAACGATTGCCTCACGCACCAGAATGTCGAGGATCTTCAGCGGCTTCGCGCCCAGCGCTTTCAGGATGCCGATCTCGCGAGTCCGCTCCACCACGGCTGTGTACATGGAGAGAAACACGACCAGAAATCCGACGATGACAGCAATTACAATGATCACGTCGATGAAGGCCCGCAGCTGAGGAATGTTGTTGACGCTGAATTGTGAAACAAAGTCGGAGACCGAAATGGCTCTCAGGTTGCCTTTCAGCAAATCGTTGAAATGCGCGACTTCCTGAGCGGTGAGAGCCGGGTTGTCGAGCTTCACCAGAATTTCAGTGATGCGCGGAGGGTTGGCGTTTCCGGTGAGCCTCTGAAGAGTGGTGAGCTGAACGATCAAGCGTCCGAGAACGCCGCCTTGCGCGATTCCGCTGACGCGCCAATCGTGATTGAGCAGTTTCCAGGTTTCACCGACGCGCAGCTTATTCTGCCGGGCGTAATATTCATCGACGATCAAATCGTCCGGTCCCTGCAGCGGACCGCCCTTCACGAATTGAAATTGTCCGCTGATCTTTTCGAACTGTGGAAAGTCTACGCCATTGATCTGGGTGATCAATTCGACGGGAACGGAAAGCACTCCGACCGCTTGCGTTACGTGCGGCTGTTTTTGGACGAAATCGACAAACTTTTCATTCAACTGGCCGGATGAGAACGAAAACGTACCTTGGGTGTCGGGTTTCAGGAAAATGTCAGCCCCGGTTCCCTTCGCGCGCTCGGCAGATTCTTCGAGCATGCCGCGGCTAAGGCCGATCAGAGTAAGGATAGACATGACCTGAACGCCTACGACGATGGCGCTCAGGAGCGTGCGCACCCAATGATCCCGCAAGGTTTCGAGGACAAGTTTATTGATCATGTTGATTCGTCACGTTCATTGATCAGGGCTGGTTGGCGAGGAAATCCTTTGCTACTTTGACGACCGGCTGATGATCCACATCGACGCGCTTGTTGAGATCGCGCATGGTCTCTTCACTAATGCGATTCTGCAACATGGTCAATGCCCATTTGACTCCAGGCTGCTGCTGGGCCACGATCTGACGAACGACATAGCAGGCCGTGTAGGGCGGAAAGGCCCGCTGGTCATCTTTGAGCACCATGAATTTGGATTGAGTGAGCGGCGCGTCAGTGGAATCACCGGCCGCCATGTCGATCTTCTTCTGTTGCAAGGCTTGATAGAGGAGCCCCAAGTCCATGCTTTGCGGAGTGCCGTCCCAGCGCAGCTTATAAACCTTGTTCAGCTTTTGCAGGCCGTCGGGGCGGGTCAGAAACTCGTATCCAATGCCTAATCGCCAGGATCGCGAATTCGCGACCGATAACTCCGGCGCGCTCAGTTTGCCGGCGTCCTCCGCGCGCACAACCATAGCAAAGGTGTCGTTGAAACCCAGCGGAGGAAGCCACACCAGATGGAAGCGCTGAAGATATGCATCTTTTACGACCATATACGCGCGCACCGCATCTTCGGGAACGTTTTGCTTCAAGACGACACTGCCGGCGGTGCCGGTGTACTCGGGATAAACATCGATATCGCCTTTAACGATCGCCTCGTGCGTCAAGAGAGTGCCGCCGAGGTTTAGTTCACGTTCCACGCGAATATGCAGCTTGCGTTCGAGCTGTTGGGCGGCGATCTCGCCCAGCAGTACGGATTCCGTGAAGTTCTTGGACCCGACGACGATTGCGGTATTGCGGGAGCAAGCGCATAAACAGGCGAGCGAAATGAGGATGGAGAAGACGCGACTACTCATCGGCCTGCGATTCTCCGCTCCACCATTCCCATTAAGCCATCCGCGATCAACGCGAGAGCAGCGGCTGGTATCGCGCCCGCAAGAATTTGCAAAGTATCGACCGAGGCCACGCCGCGAAATATTAAAACACCCAATCCCCCGCCTCCAATGACTGCAGCGATGACCGCAGTCCCGATGTTCGTCACCACGGCGATGCGGATGCCGGCAATGATGGTAGGAGCGGCCAGCGGCAGTTCTACCATACGCAGCAATTGAGCGTTGGTCATTCCCATTGCAATCGCGGCCTCCCGTACGGGCGAGTCCACGGTAGTGATTCCGACAATTGTGTTTCGCAAGATGGGCAGCAAGGAATACAGGATCAGGCAAATAATAGCGGTGTGCTTGCCAATCCCACCTATTAGAGGCACGGGAAGAAGGAAACCGAACAGGGCGAGGCTGGGGATGGTTTGCAGCACGCTGGCGACGGTGACCGAAACCCGTCGAAGAGCCGCGTGCCGGGTGCCGGCGATTCCGAGTCCGACGCCGATCAAAATCGCGAAGCCGGAGGATACGGCGACCAGCTCGAGGTGTTCGCCGGTGAGGCTTAAGACATCGCTCAGGAGGATCTTGAGGACAGTGGGATCCACGATCCTTACGCCAGTTGATCGTAGATCTGTTTCAGATGAAGCACGAATCCGGCAACGGGACCTTCACCGGTCAGGTGATCGGGATCGGCAAGTTCAATGGGGCGTTCCTGGTCAGATCTGTAAATCGCCACGGCTCGCCCTTCCGGATCGATAAGCCATCCGAGTTCCACTCCGTTCCGCAAATAGGTCAGCATCTTCTGATGCAATTCCTTTTTCCGATCGCTGGGAGAACGAACTTCGATAACGAATGCCGGGACGAGTGTTGGGAAAACTCGGCGTTTCTCGCGAGGGACACCTTTTACCCTCTCTGAAGGGATCCATGCGGCGTCAGGAGAATAGAGGCTCTTATCAGGCAGTCTGAAACCGGTGTCTGCCGCCACTGCCATTCCTCTGCCGTCCTTCCTTGCCCATTCGCGGAGCTGGCCAAAGATCTCACTGCCTATGAAGCCGCTGTCAAAACCGCATGGGGCCACAATCAGGTCTCCCTCGGCATTTTGCTCAATATGCAAATACGGGTGCTCGCCGCAGAATTCAAGAAGATCATCATCGCTGAAGCCGGTAGGGGGTCGCAGCACTACGCGCTTGAGAGAGGCGAGATCAACACTCAATGGAATCGCTGCAGCCATCTCTGTCCAGTATCCCGCATAATGGGGATTGTCTTTTTCGCGCCGCCGCCTGTTGCTATTAACTACGGCGATTGCGATTTCGACTCTCTATCTTTACAAGCTGGATGGGGTTGGTCTGCTTGGCCCGGATGAGCCGCGATATGCGGCAATCGGACAAGCCATGGCGCGGACGGGCGACTTTGTCACGCCGCGGCTTTGGGGCTCCGCGTGGTTTGAGAAGCCGCCGCTCCTCTACTGGATGGTTGCATCGGGCACTCTGGCGGGCTTGAATCCCGAGCTTGCGGCGCGGCTCCCTGTCGCGTTGCTGAGCCTCGCGTTTCTCGCAGTCTGTTTCGGAATGCTGCGCCGGGAATTCGGATTTGAAGCGGCTGCTATTTCAACAGCTCTGCTGGCGACCTCCGCCGGATGGATCACCTATAGCGATCTTTGCCTCACCGACCTGCCATTGGCGGTTTGTTTCTCTATCGCGGTCTTCTCGGCTTTGCCTTTGCTCGATCATCGATCGGAAGGCAAGCGCATCCATTGGAGATTCCTTGTTATTGGTATTTTCATTGGCCTCGCCGTACTGGCGAAGGGTCTCGTGCCGATTGCATTATGCGCGCCATTCTTCTGGTTTCTCCGGCGATCGTGGCGCAGTTGGTGGATCGCGGCCGTCTCTTGCGGAATCGTCGCGGCGCCCTGGTACTTGGCGATGTACTCGCGCAACGGATATCCATTCATTCAGGAATTTTTCTGGAAGCATCACATTGAACGCCTGTATTCGCCCTCTCTGCAACACGTACACCCCTGGTATTACTATTTTCCCGTGCTTCTTGCCGGTCTGTTCCCCTGGACACCGTTGCTTGGCCTCTTATTTCTACGTGGCGCGGTGTGGGACGTACGCAGGCGTTTCCTGGCTGCGGTACTAATCTTCGGATTTGTATTCTTCACTCTTTCACTGAACAAGCTCCCGGGATATTTGCTGCCTTTAATTCCGAGCCTGTTCGCAATTATTGGGGCTGAGTTCGAAACGAAGCACGTAGCGGAGCTATCACGGTGGTGGTTGATCGCTTGCGCTGCCTTGATTGCCGTGATCCCGATGATTGCCCCGGTGCTGCCCGAATCGCTCACCGTGGGGCGTCTCACCTCAGTGCCCATGAATAGCATTCCTCGCATAGAGCTTCTGTATGTCGCCGCACTGTTCATGGCCGTTTTTCTGGTCAGGCGCTCATGGGCCGGAATGCTGTTGGCGCTCTGCGTTGTATCCGGCGGAATTTACTTGAAGAACGTGGAGTTTCCGATTCTCGACCGGCAGGTATCCGCCCGCGGCTTGTGGCGCAGTATCGGAGGACTCTCCGACGAGGCTTGCGATTTGTGGATCGATCGAGACTGGCTGTACGGGCTGGGCTTCTATCGAGGCGCGCTGTTTCCGCCTTGCGCGGTTGGTAAAGGAAAGTTTGCGTTTGCGCTCCGCTCGCACGGTCACGGAGCGCCGGCTTTGGAACCGATTAAATAGCAGACGCCTTGATGCGAACCAGCGCAATCCTCGGCTCGGCTTGCCTCTGGCGTTTAATCCACGCGGCACTTATGGCCAACACGGTAAGCGCAAGCAGGAGAAGTGACATTGGCATGTAGTTCATAGTCTGAGTTTAGGGAAATTGCAGTGGTCCGTCCATTGACTGCAACGGGCTAAGCAGATATAAAACTCGTTCAATTCGCATCCACAGGATATGAACCAGCTCAGAATTCTCGGCAATAGCGATCTGGAGATAACTTCTTTAGGTATCGGCGCGTGGGCAATGGGCGGGCCCGATTGGAGTTTTGGCTGGGGACAGCAGGACGACCGCGATTCTATTTCAGCCATTCGCACAGCGCTCGAAGCAGGAATCAATTGGATCGACACAGCAGCCATCTATGGCCTGGGCCACTCTGAGGAGGTTGTCGCGAGGGCTTTGGAAGAACTTTCGGAAAAGCCTTACATTTTTACTAAGTGCGAGCGGCGTTGGGACCAGGACGGCAAGATCTTTCCTTCCTTGAAAGCAGACTCGATTCGGAAAGAATGCGAGGACAGCTTACGGCGTTTGAAGATTGACCGGATTGATCTCTATCAACTCCATTGGCCTCAGCCGGAGGAGGATATCGAAGAAGGGTGGACCGAGATGGCGCGCCTTCGGGAAGACGGAAAGGTGCGCTGGATCGGAGTTTGCAATTTCAATGCAGCCCAGATGAAGCGGGCCATGAACATTGCGCCGATCACGTCTCTGCAGCCGCCCTATTCTCTTCTGGCCCGCGATACCGAGCGGGAGATTCTGCCGTTCGCCAAGCAGAACAGCATCGGAGTGATCGTTTACTCAACGATGCGATCGGGACTTTTAACGGGGAAGATGACGAGAGAACGCGCGTTAAATCTGCCGAAAGACGATTGGCGCAGCCGCGACAAGGATTTCCAGGAGCCGAAGTTGAGCCGCAACTTAGAATTTGTGGAGCTTCTGCGTAAGATCGGCGAGCGGCAAGGCCGCACTCCGGGAGAAGTAGCTATTGCGTGGACGCTCAAGAATGCCGCGGTGACTGCCGCGATTGTGGGCTTGCGTACCGCGGAGCAAGTGCAGGGGACGATCGGAGCCATTGATTTCCGGCTCAGCGAAGAAGAAGTTTCTGAAATCGAAGGTTTTTTGGAGGAGCCGCGTAGAGCAACGGAAGGCGCAGCTTAAGAGGCGCGGGCTTTTGTGATCCAGTAGATCGGCAGGCCGCAAAGCACAATCAGCAATCCGGGCCAGGTAGTTGCCGGGCGATAGGCGAATAAACACGCGAGAACCGCTGTTCCGCCTACGATGTAAACCAACGGCACCATCGGATAGCCCCACGCTCGGTAGGGACGGCGGGCGCCAGGTTGCTTGATGCGAAGGCGGATGACACCGGCAATGGTCAGGACATAGAAGATTAACGCGGCGGAGATGACGTAATTGAGCAGATTGTTGTACAGGTTTCCGTATGCACGCGTGGCGGGATCGTAAGTGCGCGGCAGCACCAGAGCGGCGGACCAGACTCCCTGGATCATGAGCGACCACCCGGGCACATGAGCGCTATTCAAGTTGCCGGCAGATCTAGGAAACAAGCCATCCTGCGCCATGGAGTAGTACACACGAGGTCCAGCCAGGATCAAGGCATTCATGCAACCGAAAGTGGAGATCATGATCGCAGCAGCCATCAGCACGGTTCCCCAGCCCGGGAAGATGACTTGCAGCATAGCGGTCGCTACGCGGTCTGAGGGCGCGTGCTGAATCGCGCCGAGCGGCAGCACCAGCAAGTATGCAACGTTCGCTAAGAAGTAGAGGCCGGTGACGCAAATGGTTCCCCATGCGAGCGCGCGCGGCATGGTGATATCGGGATTTTTCACTTCTCCGGCTGCAAACGTGATGTCATGCCAGGCATCCGCTGAAAACAGTGAGCCGGATTGTGAAACGCAGATGGCGGCAAATAGGCCAAACGCGGTCAGAGCATTCAAGGATGCGGTAAGCGGCGTCACATCGCGCACCGTCCAGAAATTTCCGAAGTTCGTGGATATCGCCGCGTGATTCCAGAAGATCAGCCCCAGCAGAATCAGGGCAGCTAACGCGACTACCTTAGCTGAGGTGAACAAGTTCTGGATGATTTTTCCATAGCGTATTCCTCGGCTGTTGGTCCAGGTTAGCAG
>JBAUUG010000267.1:0-6726 GCA_049582585.1 Bryobacteraceae bacterium
TCGTTCAGATCAGCCATGGTGACCAGGTAACCTTTTGCACCCTTGTCGCCCACGAAACCAGTAGTTACGAACTCGCCTCTCTCGACGTTCCGGTCAAGGATGGTACCCGTAACGGGCGCCTTGATGACGGTATTATCCAATTGCGTTCTCGCATAATCCAGGGCGCCGCGAGCTTGTTCAATCTGCCCGCGAACCTGGGCCATCTCTTCTTTCCTGGGGCCAAGAACGGACAAATCCAGCGTGCGTTCAAAGCTCGCGACCTTTGCCTCGTCGCCATCGTATTTGGCTTGGGCGTCATCGAGAGATTGTTTCGCCAGCACGCCTTCCGTTACAAGCTGCCTGGTGCGATCCAGCGAACTCTTCGCGTCCGCAAGGTCAGCTTTGGCTTCGTTCACGTCGGCGCGCGCTTTGGCGATTTCCTCGGGGCGTGATCCATTCTGCAATTCTTCCAACTTTGCCTGCAAATTTTCGAGCTGCCCTTGCTCTTGAGTCACCTGCGCGCGGTACTCATCGTCTTCCAGCCGCACGAGCACCTGCCCGGCGTTGACCCTGTCGCCCTTATCAACGCCGATTGAAGCCACTCTGCCGTTGACTTTTGACGCTACTTCGATTTTGTGCGCCGCGATAATATATCCGGTCGCCGTCAGCACGACCTGCTCGCCCGCGGACGACGCATTCATGGGAGATTGCACTTGAACGACATGCACAGGTGTCGCGGCATTCAACTTCTCATAAGCAAAAACCGCTCCGAGCGCCGCGCTCGCAATCACAATCGCGAGGACGATCAGCTTCAAGAAGGGCGGCCTGGATTGTTGTGAACGCCTTGCGGTGCGGTCTATTTGAAGGCTCTTGAGCTCAGTTTCCATTCCGTTAACAAAACAGACGGCCAGGTGGTTACGCGTCGCGCAAGGCCGTCAAGATCTCCTTTTTAGCGGCTTGGCGAGCCGGTAATAATCCGCCTACCGCCCCTAATATGAGCGAGAAAATTATCCCGATAGCCATCACAGCCGGCCCGATTCGGAAATTGAAGCTGGTCTCGCTGAATGTGATGAAGTTACCCAGTCCGGTAGTCACATTATTTAACGGCAGAACGATAATGCAGGCGATGATGCCGCCAATCAGCGACAGCAGCACGGATTCGAGAAAGAAGCTGGTCAGAATACTGCCTCTTGTAAATCCGAGGATTCTAAGGGTGCCGACCTCTTTGGCCCGGCGCGCCACGGCGGCATACATGGTGTTCATCGCGGCGAAGCAACTGCCGACTGCCATGATGATGCAAACGAAGAAGCCCAGGAACTGGATCGGCGCGGCCGATACCATCTGAGCCGCGTAATATTCTTTTTCGCTCAAAATCGTGACGTTTAAGCGGCGGTCGCTTTCCAATGATTTCGCTAGAGCCGCGGCGGTCACTTCGTCAGTGGCCTGAACCAGGGCGGAGCTGTATGTGTCAGATCGATTAAAGTCCGAAGCCACCTGATTGGCATCTCCGAAGATCTCGCTGTTGACCGCGCTCTTACCTCCATCCATCACGCCCACGACCGTCCAATATCCCTTTCCGAACTTAATTTGCTTGCCGATTTGCCCGGAGGGGTAGCGTTTCGCAATCGATTTGCCCGCTACAATTTCGCGTCGGCCGGGTTGAAACCAACGTCCCGCCAGCAGATTGAGCTTCCGCATCCGGATCCCTTCCGTGGGCAAGCCGCGAACGGTCACGTTCATCCCCAACGGGCTGTCGACGCTCGGCAGATTGATGACCGAGACCACCTCAAGCGATGCTTCGGGCTCTCCATCGGGGCCCGCCGCAATTCCGGGAAAACTCTTTACTATCTGAAACTGTTCCGGAGTGAGGAGGCTGGTCAGCTCCGCGTTGCCGCCCTTTCTCAGTACGAGCACCCGCGAAGGATCGCCGGTTGCCTCGAAAGCAGAACGCAGACCTGATACCAGTCCCATGACGGCCAGCAGAACCGCGACCGTCAACGCGATGCCCGCGGCTGTCATGAGCGTCGTCGTCTTGCGGACGATGAGATTGCGGATGTTATATGAAATGGGAATCGCCATCGGTTCCTTAGGTTTAACCGCTGTACCGCAGCGAGTCCAGGATGTTCGTGCGTGCGGCATTCCAAGCCGGGACGAATGAACTGACGAAGCCGATGAAGACCGCAATGCCCAACGAGATCAGAAACGTGATTGGCGTCATCGATAGATTATGTAATTGCGCCACAAATACTGCCGCAAACTTCCCAACTCCCACGGCCACGACACTCGCGAGGATCAAGCCTATGACCCCGCCGATCAGCGAAATAACGATCGCTTCCCCGACGATGATCCCGAGGATGGCATCGTTGTTGAATCCAAGCGTCTTGAGGATGCCGACTTCTTTAATTCTTTCGCGCACCGACATAGCCATGGTGTTCCCGGAGACCAGAAGAATGGTGAAGGTGACTGCCGCGCAAATGCTTAGCAGGAATAGTTTGATGTTGCCGAGGAAAGAGACAAAGGTCACCGCGAACTGTTGTTCGGACTCGGTTTTGGTGGCCGGCGTTGAATTCGCGAACATGTCGTCAATGGCCTTTGCGATGCGGGGCACATCCTCCGGGCTGTCGGCGAGAATTGCTACGGTGCTGTTCCAATTGCGGCGATCCAGCGGCAAGGCGTCGCGGAGGTAATCCAGGTTGAAGAACAAGGACTGCGTCGCGTCAGGATCGTCGAAGATGCCGCGCAAGGTCAATTCGAGAGTAACCGGGTATATATCTCCGGTGAGCGTAATCCGGTCTCCGACCTTCAGATTCAGCCGTTCGGCTAAGTCGCGCGAGACCACACAGGCAGTCCGTTCGTTGAGGAAGGCTTTCCGCTGGTCTTCCGGCATCTGCATTTGCGTGCGAATGGCCATGAATGCCTTGGGCTCGACGCCGAATCGGGCGAAGAAGTTCTTCTGATCGCGATTATCCTTGTAAGTGCCGCCGAACCAATTCCACGCGGAGACCTCTTGCACGCCTGGGACCTCTCTGATCTTCGCTTCGTAAGCAAAGGGGATCGGCTGGGCGAGTGAAACCTTATGCCTGGTCACCAGCCGAAGCGCTTGGCCCGGCGTAGCCTGTCCGAAGAAGAGCGCGTGATACATGGCGATCAGGACACCCAATAAGCAGAACGACACGGCAACGCTGAGGATAGTGAGGCTGCTGCGGAGGGGATTGCGCCAACTGTTCTTGAATGCGAAAGAAAAATAACGGAACATATCGCTCCCTTGAGCTAGGGTACCGTAGAAGTCGCGGTTTCCGCTGAAATCTACAGCTTTCTCAAACGAGGGGTACATAGGGAATACGAATCATTCATGGGCTTGGTTCAATCGAGTTTAGATCGCGAGTGGCCTGAGATCGACCGGCGGTTTATGCGCATGGCGCTTGAGCTTGCAGACAAGGCCCGAGCCGCCGGGGAGGCGCCTATCGGCGCAGTTCTGGTGCGTGAAGACACGATCATTGGCGAGGGTTGGAATCGGCCAGTCTCCTCGAAAGATCCGACTTCGCACGCCGAAATCGAGGCATTGCGTCACGCTGCGTCGCAACTTCAGAATTATCGGCTACCCGGAAGCACGCTCTATGTGACGCTCGAGCCCTGCGTAATGTGCGCCGGGGCCGTTGTTCTGGCTCGTGTGGAACGTCTGGTTTTCGCCGCCCGCGATATCCGGTTTGGGGCGGTACGAAGCAAATTTCGACTGGCTGATTCGGACCTGCTGAATCATCGGGTGCAGGTGGAGGAAGGGCTGATGGCGGGGGATTCGGCCAAGTTGCTGGGTGAGTTTTTTCGCGAAAGGCGATAGGACCGGGCAGACGGCTGGACCGTCTGCCCGAACTGGAAATCCAGCAATCTAGGCAGCTTTTTTGAGGGGAAATTTTAGGATGGGTTTCAGCTTGGGAGGGGCCTCGGTCTCAACCGGAAATAGAGACGGCTCAATTGGGACCCGGCCTGTGCCATTGAAGTACTCGTCGAGCGGAAATAAGGCATGGGGCTCCAGCTCACGGAATGTTCGGCCGAGCTTTTGCTCGATCCGGTAAACCTCATGGAAGAATTCGCCGCGATCGAGGTTCAACTTGCGGCAGCACAATGCCCAATCGGCGCCAAGCAAAAAATGATATTTAAACAGATTGTATTGAAATTCATCGAGGGTACGCCGGCTCACGAGGCAGAAATCCGCTATAAATTCCTCGTCTTTAAGGCCCCACACGGATTTGCGCTGGCGACCGGGATTAGCTTCCAGCGAAACGCGGCTGATATACTTCTCCTTCGAGGCGCATACCCGAAATCTCGCATGGCAAGCTCGAAAAATTGCGCGAAACACGCAATTACATGGGGTCGACGCCCCTGACCGCCCGGCGCGAAGACCCAGACCGTAGCAAAAAGTACACGACTGCTGAGCTAAAGCGAGAGTTTCTGAACGAGTCCACTGCATCCTTGTTTTCTCCTCCTATTGCGGCTAATTAAAAACATATTACCGCTTTATGTGCCGAATTAACCATACCGTAGTTTTATTAAAGGCCGCGCTATTTATGAATTATTTTCAGTACCATCGTGAGAGGCTTGCTGTGTATCGCGCACAACCCATTAAGCCCAGGCCTCTTAGCTCAGTCGGAGATTCAGAAAAGAACCCTTGTAAAATTGGCCTATTTAATGCAATATTAATAGTGCCTATTTCACTTTGGAATCACTATTACATCGCGAAAAGGTGACGTTTGCGACCCTCCGGACGCGACTTATCGGCACCGCGAGGACTCGTATACAAAATGGCGAGTTCACTGAACGCGGACTCGCCAGACTGCTTGGGATTTCACAGTCACAAATTCACAATGTCCTAAAAGGCGTCAGGAAAATGACTCCGGAGCTGGCCGACCGGCTTATCGCGAGATTTGGCATCAGCATGCTTCAACTGATCGAAGAGGCAGAACTTAAAGAGGAGCTCCTGTCCCGGCATTCGGGCGAGAACGTCACGATCGCCGCCGGAGAGACCAATCGCCTGAGCAAACCGCCGGTGCGCGAGTTGAGGGGAAGAATGATCCTAGGCCTTCCCGCTCGCCGCTAGAAGCCGTCACTTCCCCGCTGGTGTCTCAAAACAGCTCATCATGCCGTTTCGGAACCCGCAAAGACCGAAGCGCCTGCTGAATCGATCTTCCGGTTTCCCAAAACTTACAGTGATGTGATTCGACGCCCGGCCGAATCAGCCCTGTAAATTCCTGAGATAAGAGACCTTAGCCTTCGCCCTAGTCGCGTGCGATTTTGGCGCCGCAGATCCGATCCTCATGGCGCTAGGGATGCCTTTCCCTAAACGAAGCTGAAACGCGCTTTGAAGCGTTAGCCGGAGGGAACAGAAATGAGCTCGACAGGCAGCAAGCAAGCGCTCACAAAGCGCGAAGTCAACGACGAAGATTCTCGGCGGAACGAACTGATTCTCGATCATCTGCCGCTAGTGACGGCGATTGCCGCGCACATTCAAAAATCAGTTCCAGTTCACATTGAACTGGACGACCTCATCCACGCGGGGATGATGGGCCTCTTCGACGCCGCGATCAAGTACCGCAAAGACAAAGAAGTGGCTTTCGCGAGTTATGCGAAGCACCGCATTCGAGGCGCCATTCTGGATAGTCTGCGGCAGTTGGATTGGGCGTCCCGAGATTTGCGCAAAAGGCATAAGCAAATGGAGACGGTGACGCGCGAATTGACGACGACACTCGAACGCGCTCCTACTGCGGCTGAGGTCGCTAAAGTCATGGGCCTGAATTCGCGCCGATGGCAAACTTTGATGGTCGATTTCCGCAGTCTGGGAATCGCGGCGACGCAAGTTCGAAGCAACGACCGCGAGGACCAGCCTCGCCAGGAGGCGTGTTGCAGACCCACGCAAAACCCGGATCAAGTGTTCGCGCGGGCAGAATTGCGCGAGAAGCTGAGTTCCGCGATGAAAACGCTTCCCGAACGATATCAGCAGGTGGTTCAGCTCTATTACGAGCGCGACCTCACCATGAAAGAAATCGGCAGCATTCTTGGCGTGAATGAGAGCCGCGTCTCGCAAATCCATAAGAGCGCTCTTGAGCGTATGCAGAGCGCACTCGGGGGCAGCGGGATTCACTCAGCAGCCGCATTCTGAAACTGATCCGGATTATTGAACTGTCAGCCGGTATGGCAAAATCTGCAGCACTCCACCTCTTACAAAGGCCGCGCCGGGCAATAACCCGGACGACAACCCGGACAACCCAGGGAGCGCCTTGCGAAGCTTACTCTCGCCGATTGCTGTCTCGAAAGCGTCGGGAGAAGAATTTGTCAGGATATCGAGAAGACTGCGTCGCGGCGGGAAAACGATGAGATTGGTCTCGGCGCCCGCCGCGAGATTCGCCTTCTTTCGAACCAAGGCGATCGCCCGGTCTAAACCGCCGAGTTCGTCCACCAGACCGTTCTGGGTGGCTTGGGCGCCCATCCATACCCGGCCTTGAGCGATCGGATCGATCTGGTCAAAGCTCTTTTTTCGGGCGGCCGCGACCTTGCTGACGAAGGATTTGTACGTTGTCTCTATCGAGTCGTGAAGTTTTTGTCGGGCCGCATCGGACAAAGGGAGATACGGGGAATCCATATCGGCCAGTTTGCCTCTCGTCAGCATATCTTCCTGAATCCCTAGCTTGTCGTATAAGCCATGCAGCGTCGGCCGGACATACAGAACGCCTATGGATCCGGTGATCGTATCCG
>JBAUUG010000268.1:0-9380 GCA_049582585.1 Bryobacteraceae bacterium
TCAATCGAAACGAAATGCCCGAGGCATTTGCCATGGAAGCGTTTCACGTCGAAGGCCCGCACATTTCCCCGGAAGCGGGACCACGCGGCGCGCATCCGATCCAGCACATCAGGCCTCCCGATATTGAAGAATTCAAGCGTTGGCAAGATGCCGCGGACGGCAACATCCGGCTGATCACCGTTTCTCCTGAATGGGAGCAAACGCCGCATTACGTGAGTAAGCTGGTTCGATATGGGGTGGTCGCAAGTATAGGCCACACCAAAGCCACGGCCGAGCAGATCGCTGCCGCAGTAGCAGCGGGCGCAACCATGTCGACGCATTTAGGAAACGCCGCGCATCCGGTGCTCCCAAAAACGCAAAACTACATTTGGGAGCAACTCTCTGAAGACCGTCTCAGCGCCAGCTTCATCATGGACGGCATTCATATTCCAAGCGCTTTCTTTCGAGCCGCGGTTCGCGCAAAAGGCGCCGAGCGATCGGTTCTGGTCACGGACGCCGTGATGCCCGCGATGTGCGAGCCGGGGCCGTACACGCTGGGAGAAGTCGAAGTGGAGCTCCGTGCGGACGGCAGCGTTGTTTTGCGGGGCGAGACGCGCTTGGCCGGATCCGCCCTTCGCATGGATCATGCGATCGGCAACGCGGTTCGTCTCGGAGGGCTATCGCTTCACGAAGCCATCGCAATGGCGACCGTGAATCCGGCTCGCGTCGCCAGGATAGCGGGCCGCCGCCGCGGTCTGGTTCCGGGCGAGAAGGCGGACTTGATCCGATTCCACTGGGATGAGTCGGCGAAATCTTTGAGAGTCATCGAAACAGTTGTCGCGGGCACAACTGTCTACCACGCGTAAGGCAGACTAATAAGAGGAGACAAAATGGCTTTTACACTTCCACCACTTCCCTACCCCTCGGACGCTCTGGAACCCTATATCGACAAAACGACGATGGAAATTCATCACGACAAGCACCATGGCGCCTACGTGACGAACCTGAATAAGGCCCTGGAATCGGCGCCGGATCTGCAAAACAAGTCCATCGAAGAATTGCTCGCTAACAATCTATCCGCGGTTCCGGATTCGATCAAGACGGCGGTTCGCAACAACGGAGGCGGGCACGCGAATCACTCTCTGTTCTGGACTCTAATGGCAGCGAAGTCGGGCGGCGCTCCAAAGGGCGATATTCAGAACATCATCAGCTCGAATTTCGGCAGCTTCGAAAGCTTCAAAGAGAAGTTCAATGCAGCCGCAACCACCCGCTTTGGTTCCGGCTGGGCTTGGCTTGTGAAAGGCAGCGGCGGGAATTTTGAAATCACCTCAACGGCGAACCAGGACAGTCCTTTAATGGAAGGCAAGAAGCCGATCTTAGGCCTGGACGTTTGGGAGCACGCGTATTACTTGAAGTACCAAAACCGCCGTCCCGAATATATCGCCGCTTGGTGGAATGTCGTGAATTGGGACCAGGTGAATAACCAGTTAGCGTAGGCCCAGCTCTCGAAATCGCGCTCGCGTGTTTTCGAGCGAAACGTGGTGAATGGCTGTGAACCCAATCTCGGTCGCGGCGTTCACGAACATCTCGCGATCGTCAATGTAAATCGATTCTGAAGGCTTGGCTTGCGCGAGATGGAGCGCTAATTCCCAAATCTCGCGATCCGGTTTGCGGAAATGCACGAAATGCGAGATGACGAGAAAATCCGCGATATCGCGCAAGCCGAATTTGCGGATGCGATGCTCGGTAATTCCCTGCCCCTCATTGCTGATCAGCCCGAGCTTGAGACCATTCGCGATTTTCACGCGCTTGAGCATTTCGATGTTCTCGGGCCAAGCGACTGACTGTTCATACGTGAAATCGCGAACCTCTTCGACCGTGAAATTGCGCGGCGAAGCGAAGAAGACGTGGCGAAGATAATCTTCAAATCTCATGTAGCCACGCTCATAGCTATCAAACATGAGATGGTGGCGCGCATCTATTTCCTCGTAGTCGATGCGAAAATGCTGTGTGAGCTTCTTTCGCACGCTTGCGTCCCAGCCGTTGGTTCCCAGCACTCCCCCGATGTCACTGAATAGAGCGTAAAATTTCGCGTCTATCATCAATGTCACTATCGCTGAAAAATCGTCGTGCTGGGATGATAATTCCGCCAGTCGAACCAATAATCTTTCACTGCCGGAATACTCGCAAGACACTGCCCCGTGAATTTCCCCGACAATGCGCAACCGGCAAAGCTCCATTGACTTCCCGTTGTCGAATCCATAAACAGCGGCGCTGTTGCAGCGAGTGCTCCCGTGTGCCGGTAGTATTCGACGGCTGGCTGCGCATGAAACACTCGAATGGATTTATCGTCAGGCCCGACTACGACTAGAACGGGTTCACCGCCAACTCGATCCTCAATCAATTTCTCCGCCAATACGCGCTGAACAGGATAAGCGCGGCTCGCGCCAAACGCATCGACGCCGAGCACCAGATCTCTCGAACGCAGGCTCGTATTCGGAAAATCCAGCACCGTCTTGACCTTCGCCATGCGGACGTCCCAGTCCTTGGCCTCATATTCGCCGGCGTACTGTTTCACTGGTTTCAAAACCGTGCCACCAACTGCTTCACCACGCCATAGCGCAAACGTGAGCTCATCGCTATAGACAAGCTCTAGCTGCTCTCCGACAAGCGGACCCGAAATAGCGCGTCCGCTGATCTGTTGCCAGAACGTGCCGGTCTGGTCATCACGCATCAAGAAATTCTGGTTATTAATCCCAGCCAAATGAAACGTGAGTGTCAGCCCTTTGGCCATCCGCTTCCACACCAGACCGGTGTGACAGAGCGTTCAATAGGTGGCAACGACCGGCTCGCCGCCGACCGTATCATTCACCACGTGATGATATCCCATTTCGCGGATCGGGTACGCGCGCCGTTGGTCATTGACGCGGATTGCGATCACCATGTCCCCGGGATCGAGTTTCGCGTCTCGAGCGGATTCGAATTGCGAGGCGCCGATCGGATGAAACATGTGCTCGTAGACGTTCACTCGCGTAAGCCACGCGCCCCCGATAGCGAGGAGAACCAACAATATTCCACCGGTTCGGGAGATCCGCGAGCGTAGACTCTTCCAAACGTAGGCTACGATCGCCAGGCAAAGCACGGCGCAAGCAATCGAAAGCCATGGACCAATCCGCTTCACAAACAGCGCAAGCTGCAGTTCTGTTGGCCCCTGCCGCCGAAACGGCCAAATGACATACATCGGTACAGCGAAGCAAGCCAAGGAGGCAAGCGCTAAGAACGCCGCCACCACGAATGAATAGCGCGAGACTGAGCGCGAGTGCATACCTGCTCAAATTAGCAGAACTGCGGTGCAGCACTGGTTTAGAATCAAAAAGGCCGTGCTTCCGGGCGCGTAGCTCAGTTGGTTAGAGCGCCTGCTTCACACGCAGGAGGCCGCAGGTTCGAGTCCTGCCGCGCCCACCATTCATTTCACGTCCGCTGGCAGTGAGTATTCCGCGCATCTCACAGCCTTGCGCTCGAGAGTCACCTCAATCACCGTGTTGAGCAAATCCTTGCCAGCTAAATATCGAATCGCGGCTTCCAACAAAATGCGCTGAAGGGTTGGCACGACATTCGGAACAAGCACGATTAGGCCAGAGTGCAGCTCCATTTTCCCGAAGAGCCGAATAAAACGACGCGGTTATTCGTGATGAACGTGAATTCATCCTTGACGATTCGCTCGGCCAGTTCCCAGTCGCGCTTGCCATTTAAACCGAGATGGTTGACGTGGGTTGCTTCGAAACCCGCGCCATGAGCGACTCCAACCAGCGACTCATGCAGGCATTCGTCGATCAGGAACCTCATGCACTCCTGAGGAGCCTGCTCAGTAGATAGGATTTCCGGCCACGCGCCTCTTTCCCCTGCCAGGGACGGCGGCTCGGGCGGCCGCGCCGCGGGAACGCACGCATGTACAGCGGCGCGATGGCGATCGTCCTTTTGCTCAAGGTTGGATAGCCTTCGAGGATCTCCTCCACTGTCGCGCCCTGGGAAAGCATGTCGGCCACCAGGTCAACCGGAATCCGGGTGCCCTTGAAGACAGGTGTTCCGCGCATGATCTCGGGATCGCTCATCACCATTTCTTCGATGTGGGCAAGTTGCTTCAACTGGCCCTCGACCTTGCGGCGGGCTGCCTTGAATTCAACGAACAGCGCTGTCCCGTTCCCAATTGCCATCAGGTCCGCCTTCGGCGACCGTTGAATGGACGCGGCAATCTCTCTTCGGGTCCCCACGGGCAGCAGTCGCAGGCCCTCCGCTTCGAGCTGGAGGTAGATTAACTGTTCCTTCGTCAGCAGCCGGCGAAGAGTTGCGCCCGACCGCGCGGACCGGGGGCGTATCAGGCGATTGTCGATAGCTTTGTGGACCGCAGCCAGGGGCAAACCTGTTATCGCGGCAGCTTGGGCCGGTGTGTAGCCGTGCATGCTTAATTGTACTCCAAAGGGAGAAGAATTATTTGGATCGCCGAATCGGGCGTTTCCGTGTGGATTTAGGCCCGAACTTCTTCGGCTGGCTTTACAGGCACGATCCGCGCGACGCGTTCCATGACCTTCTTGTTTTGCTCAGCCTTCTTCAGGTCGTAGGCGGCCTGCAACCGCATCCATACTTCCGGCAAACTGCCAAACAGGCGGGACACCTTCAGGCACATGACGGCGGACAGGGGTTTGCGCTCTGCCAGAATGTCATGAAGCATCTGGCGGGAAACGCCCAGAGCTTTCGCCGCGGCCGTCACGGACAGGCCGACAGAGGGCAGGATGTCTTCCTTGATAATCTCGCCCGGATGGACGGGCGGCAGTCCATTCTTTCTCTTCATACCTCCTCCCTAATGGTAGTCTTCAAAATCGACATCCAAAGCGTTTTCGCCTGACCAGCCGAAAGTGATCCTGTAATTCCCGGTCACGCGCACCGACCAGCGTTTCGGGTTGCCTTGCAGGCCGTGGAAGCGAAACCCTGCGATGCTCATGTCCTCCGGCCGCCCCGCTACTTCCAGCAATTGCAGGATGCGCGCGCACTTTCTGATTAAAAGAGATTCACCTCACCGGCAAGACACGGCGGATCGCTGCCGACCATGCTGTCTATTACAGTCCTGGTCACAACAAAAAGTGCTTGACATGTACGGTATCACCGTACATGCTGGAGCTATGAGGGGATGGCATGCAATTTGTCCGCTTTCGCCACAAAGGGCTAAGGCACCTCCGCGAAGACGCGAACGCCAAGGGGGTGCCCCAAGCGATGGCCGACAAGCTGCGCAAAATTCTGTTCGCCCTCGAAACCGCCGAGACGCTGGAGCAGCTCGGCCGGTTTTCAGGCTGGAAGCTGCATCCACTTAAAGGCAATCTGAAAGGATTTTGGAGCCTGACTGCCACAGGAAACTGGCGGCTGATTTTCGGCTACGCCGAAGAGACGAATACCGCAAGCGATATTGACTTGATCGACTACCGTTAGGAGGCTCGCAATGCCCATGAAGAACCCGCCCCATCCGGGCGACCTGATCAGAACCGAGGTCATCGAAGCCCTCGGCCTCAATGTGTCGAAGGCGGCGGAGATTTTGAAAGTGCGCCGCGCCACGCTTTCCGATCTTCTGCACGGCAAGGCCGCGCTGACGCCGGAAATGGCCCTCCGCATCGAAAAGGCGTTTGGCCCGGACATGAACCACCTTCTGCGCATGCAGCTCGCCTATGACGTTGCGAAAACGCGGGAGCACGCGCGGGACATCTCGATCAAGCGGTACGTCCCGGCTTGAAAGGGCGAGGACAGGGAAGCCGCCACGGTCAGCTCTCCTACACCAGGGTCTTCGAAGCGCGTCTTCCGGCGGGCCGGCTGCTACAGAAGTCCAATCACGCACATAAGGAGACTATGTCGCGCTACCGGGCGCTGGCGGCTCCTGTTTGAATCTGACTCGCTGGCGCACGGGCTTGGTGTGGTGCGAATGGTAAAGCTCGAAATACAACAGTCCTTCCCTTCCCCACTTTTCTAATTCTGGTGTTTGTTCGGCGAGTCCCTGCCAAACATTGCCCGGCTCTAGTTTAAACGGCAGGGCTGGCCCGCCAAGAGGGTTTTTAACGACGGCATTTATGGTCGCGCGTTTTCGTAGCCGCGCGAATGACAACGGTTTTTTGAAATAGGCTACACAGAGATTTGTAATCGTTGTTGGCCGGTCACCGTAGTTCGTGACTTCAGATGAGACAAACGTTCTCTTGTCGGTCGAAGGGACCAGAGTCATTCCCCCGCGCACGCGAAAACGGAGCCTCGGCCCTGCCTTCCGGTATTTGTAGATGTCCCACAGGAAAACAATCGTTGAGAGTACGGCGCCCCACCATGCGACAAGCTTCGTTATGCCCATTCCTCTGCCCTCGGATCAGACCGTTAAGGGTCCGCCCAAGACTCAAACCTGCCATCTGGACCGAACGTCACTTGCCAACCAGCATGATAACCAATACTAAATGACCTCTAGCCAAGATCAGGAACCCTTTCCGGACCGCGCGTGGAGGTGAAAGGCCGGGTGCTTGTGTTCACCTCGCGATGTGGTGAAATGCGGTGAAGATTGATTTAGAGAGCCTAAGACAATGAATGAAAGAAAAAGCGCGGCAAGAAGCAGGACGCCCCACGCCCATCCCCGCGCCGGTCATAGTGGCCGTGACGACTCGGCACCGCGACCCGTGGAACGATTGCCGAACTGCCCTTGTTCTTTAGGTGCGCTTGATGCCGGTTTGCGCTACGATTGGTGGCAACTCAAGGTGTCCGTGCGAGGGAAGAATATGCTCAAACACAGCATTTTTCCGATGTTTCTGGCCTGCGCTGTCTTTCCGCTGAATGCGTCCGATGTGATTGCCAGCGGCACAGGCTTCGCGGTTAGCCCTGAAGGACATGTTTTGACAAATGCTCATGTCGTCTCCGGGTGTAGCAGGGTCACCGCGAGAATCGGGGGACTGGAATTGTCGGCCCAGACGGTGTCGCTCGACTTTCAGAACGACTTGGCTCTGCTCAGAATCTCAGGCACGTTCAGTGTCGTCCTTCCCCTGAGAGAGGGCGCACGAGTCCAGCTTGGTGAGACGGTGGTCGCGTTTGGGTATCCGCTGCAAGGAGTGATTTCGACATCGTTGAACATGACGACGGGGAATATCAGCGCCCTCGCCGGTTTGGGCGACGACGCCCGGTCGCTTCAATTTACGGCTCCAATCCAGCCGGGAAACAGCGGGGGGCCCCTAGTCGATGCATCCGGTAATGTTGTGGGTATCGTGACCTCAAAGCTCTCACCACTTTGGGCAGCGAAGAATATCGGCGATGTTCCTCAGAATGTCAATTTCGCGTTGAAGGCGTCTGTCATCCGGGACTTTCTCGAAAGCCGTGGGATCGGGTATCAAGCCAAAGGTTTGGCTGCAACGATTCCTATTACGGACCTTCCGGGTCTGGTCTCCGGCGCGGTCTTCCCACTTCAATGTATCGGCCGTGATGAGGCCAACGACACCAGGTCCAGCGCCGCGAGCCGCGTCGGATCCCCCGCAGCTGTCGAGAAGCGCCCCGGCGTGTTATTCGCCGGGTATGGGTCTCCTGCCACGTCGTTCCAGTTCGTCTTCTTGGAACTCGAAAACGGACTGACGGCTGACGGTGTGCAAATCGCAAATAAGCCATCGGCCATGCAGCAGGTCAATGGTGATTCCGTTTCTATTCAGAACCTTCTCAATATCGCTCAAAGGCAAGGCTCCGATTCACTCCTTTATTTGACCATTGAACATGGCTCGCTCCCGACCAATCACTACGCGCGACTTCAATGCTTTGATGTCAGTGGAAAGCTTCTCTGGGAAGAGAAGGCGTCGAGTATAGGACATTGGGCGCCCACCGACCATGCTGCTGCAAACGCTGTCGGGGACCAACTGAAGAAGAAACTCAAGGCACACGCCGGCAAGCCAGGTCTGCCTCTACGCTGAGGCAGTTCTAATAAGTCATTACTTGGCATCCCGCCTAGTCTGAGGAGACAAGTGAAGAGATTCGCGTTAGTCTTTTTCCTACTGCTTCCGGGATACGTTTGCGTTGCGCAGCGCCTTCAGCTCGGGAGTCATCAGGCGAAGTACGCCGCCGACGGCTCACTTGTTCCGTGGATCTCCTGGTCAGACGCCCTCGATCGGGAAATGGCCTGGTATCTCAAGTGTCCCGACGATCACGGTTACCCTCGATTTGTCTCCACCACCTTCATGGATGGCAAGTACGAGCCTCTACCGAACCGTCCGGATTGCATCCCCTCCATGCAGAACGGTATGGGCATCGTCTCTTATTTGAAGTACTACCGTTATAAACATGGCTCCGACCAGCGATTCCTTGAGGTCGCCCGCTCAATGGGCGACTATCTTGTGCGTGAGGCCCTAACTCCCGACGCGGGCAAATATCCGCGGTTCACTCGCTCCACCGGCTGGCGGCACGAATTCCCTCAAGCGCCCAACTCCGGTTCGCAGGACGATAGACCGTTTGAGATTCAGCCCGACAAAGGCGGTATCGCCGGGTATGCTCTGGTCCTGCTTTATGCGGAGACCAAGAACAAGCCCTACTTGGATCAGGCCCTGCAAAATGCGCGCGTACTCGTCAGCAACATGGGCCGGGGCGATAACACCCACTCGCCTTGGCCTTTTCGCGCAGACTATCGAACGGGCGAGGCTCGTGGCGATTTATCAGGCAACATGACTTATATCTTGCGGCTGTTCGACAAACTCATAGCCACGGGATATTCGGAGTTCCAAAAGCCACGAGACGCTCTCTGGGCATGGATCCGCGATTACCAGATACCCAGCGCGAGCAAGGACGGCATGCTCTGGGTGGAGTTTTTTGAGGATCATCATTCTCAGAAGAATCGCACTGCCTGGGCGCCTTTGAACCTGGCCCGGTACTTGATTGAAGAGAAACAAAAAATCGACAGCGACTGGCAAAGCCACGCCAAGTTGCTGATCGACTTTGTGAGCAAGACGTTCACAAGCATTCGCTACGGTGTTGCCGTTTGCGGGGAACAAGACGAGGATCGAGATCCCTGGGGCGGGATCAACTCAACCTATGGAGCCGTGCTCGCAATGTACTCCGCCGCGACCGGTTCACCTGAATACAAAAGAGTGGCCCGCCAAGCACTGACGTTCACCATGTACGCTGTGGACGAAGACGGGTGTCCCCGCGACTCGTTGCTCGACGATCACCGTGGCGGCTGGCAGGAAGACGCCCACACGGACAAAGTCCATAACATTATCGATGCGCTCACCGCTTTTCCGGAATGGGCCAACTAAGTTAAGGAAATCGCGCGACATCAAGCCAGCGGGCAATGATCGCTGATTCTGTGGCGGGCCTTTCGAGCGCCCTGCTGCCAGTGATTAGTACAGGCCCGGCAC
>JBAUUG010000269.1:0-3145 GCA_049582585.1 Bryobacteraceae bacterium
TGATGTTATGGAGCGGGAGACGGGGATCGAACCCGCGACGTCCAGCTTGGGAAATTGGCATTCATGCCGTCACTCAAACTTACTGGCCCGGGCGAAGAGGAATCTGGAGGTGAATGTGTCGAAAACGTTAGAGGAGTTGGGGTATCGTCATTTCACAAGGAATTCGGGCCAAAATGTGTGCCGCGTTCGTGGCTCAGCAGCAAGGAGTCACAGTGGGAACCGCGCTCAAGAAAATCGTGGATCACGTTGGGCGACGTTTCGTTCGTTGTTGCAGACTTCACAGAGCGAGCAGTTAGCAACGCCATCGAATCGCAATTTCCCAGTCAGGCTCTACCAAATCGTCAGAACTGCTCATATTAGTATGGACGGAACTAGGCTTCTTACCGTCGCGGAGGTTTCGAGCTGGCTAGCGGTCTCGCAGTCCTGGGTGCGCGACCATGCAACCGGACGTCGACGTCCAGTATTGCCGTGCATCAAGCTGGGCAAGTCGCTCCGATTTGATCAGACGCGAGTCGCGGAATGGGCCGCCTCTTTAAGTCGATCTGGGAGGCTAGAACGATCGAGTCTCGAGAGAACTTCGACCTTAAGAAAAATGGGAGTACACTTATCGCGTCAGCGCTGCCAGCGCGGAAGCTTGAGGACTTTTGTGCCCGCGGGGAAAGGGAAAACCGAGACGGACGTTAGCGCGCGGAACCTATTGGGCGAGGTGGTACCGATCTGTCAGACAGGCGGATGGACGGAAGAAGCGGAGCCCTCGCGAGAAGATCATCACCAAGGAGGTCGCTAGCAGCCTGCGAATTGGAGGCGACTATGCGGGCCCGAACAAAGGCCGATGCCCAACGCGCGCTCGATCTGCTGATCGCGCGAGACGCGGGTACATACACAGCGCCAGACACGGCAGCGCACTTCGCGCAGATGGCGCGGGAGTATCCTGTTGTCGCGGAGCCGAGTCGGGCCCCACAACGTGCGTACCTGGAAGGGACTGATCGAGTCTACGCTGATTGGTGGAAGATTTGCGAACCGTCCATTAGTTCCTATTGCGAGCGGTCTCTTTTACTCTTCGCGCGCCGCCACGTCCCGATCGCTAACAAACCCAAGCCGGCCAGAAACAGAGCCGCCGGTTCCGGCGTGACGAACGATCCCGATGGCAGCAGTTCAACCGCGTAGGACTGGCCGTTGAAAATTCCTGTAGCGGCAATCTCGCCGGACGCGTTGATTGCGTACGCCGCGTCAATCGTCCAGCCGGAATTCAATGGAAGAAGATTATTCAAATCGATCATGACGCCGTTTGAATACAGGAAACCGTCAGTCGCCGTGTTGCCGCTGGTCCAGGAATAACCAACCACCGCGCCCGAGTCGTTCACTCCGTACGCATAGCTCTGTGTACCGCCGAGCGTTCCCAGGTCGGTCATCGCCCCATTCTTCCACGCAAACGCATGCGCAAAAGCATTCGCCGTTTGGGCGTTCCCAACCACTTCACCGGAGCTGTTGATCGCCATCGCATGACTGTTGACGCCGCCCAAAGTGCCGAGATTCACCAATCCGGAGCCGTTCAAGAAGAAAGCCCGCACCGCGCCGCCGGCGACCGATCCGCTGCCCACAACCTCCCCCGACGAGTTCACGCCCGACGCCGAGCTCCACGTCCCACCAGTCAATGTCCCCAGATCAACCAGACTTCCATTCGCGCTCGTGAATGCGTGCAATTGGCCGTTAGCCGCCGAATACCCTCCCGCGATTTCGCCGGCATTGTTGATGCTGGTCGCGCTGCCGGTGATGTTCAGATTAGTCATCTGTCCATTCGTCCATTCCGTCACATACGGAGTGTTGTTGACGCCATATGACGTGCCGACGGTTGTGCCCGCATCGTTCATGGCGTTCGCTTGCCCCGATCCGCCGAGCGGATTCACCACTCCAGCAGTGAAACTAACCGGAACTTGGTTTCCGTGATAATCGGTAACGAAGCCCACCACCCCTCCCGAGCTGTTGATACTGCTCACCGCGGCCGGTCCGGAACCTAGGCTGCCCAGGTTTTGGATGGTATAGATGGGCCCCGCATTCAAAGCAAGCGGCGCTCCCATGCAGAAGAGCAGAGTGGCTATGCGCCTCATATCCCACTCTTCGGCTTTCATCCATCAAGTATGGAAAGAAAACCGTTTCCGGCCAAGGGAGTAGTTCACGGGTGGTAGTACGGCTTACAAGTACCGAAAGACCAGCGCTCTAGCGCGCTTCTACCAGCTTCCGTGCCCGCTGCCACTGCAGCTTGTCGCGGTATTCTTCGTACAACGTGCTGAACCCGGCCCAATAATAGCCGCACACGAAGAGCAGCAGGAATGGAATCGCAAGGTAATTATAAGTCTCGATAGCGAACTCCACCATGAACACGAAGTAGGTGCCTATCCCTAGCTCGACATACGGCAACAGCCCGCTCCGCCTTCGGTAAGCTGCGGATTTGATCTTCGTCTTCTGCCCGCCAATGGCATATTTTGCCGTTCGCGCGAAGCTCGTCTGTATGCCCAGCAACGCTTCCAAAACACCCTTGGTATTGCTGACCGTCAGCGCTACTCCGGCAGCCATCAACATAGGCAAGAACGCAATCGACTTCCACCATGTTTTCGGATACAGCTCCTTCTGCGCATACAAGTAGAACGCAGAAATCGACCAGAAGGACGCCACGATCAACGGAAAATCGATCAGCGCCATCTGAAATACGCCCATGTAGAACCGAACGATCATCACCGGCAGCATGAGCATGGAAACCACGATCATCAGCGGGTATGAGATGTTTGGCGTCAAATGCATGAACGCTTCCACCTTCACCCGCAAGGGTAAATCCGCCTTCAAGACTCGCGGCAGAAGCTTCTTGGCAACCTGCGTCAGCCCCTTCGCCCAGCGCGCTTGCTGCACTTGAAAACTGTATGTCTCGACAGGCAGCTCCGAAGGGCACTCCAGCACGGGAACGTACACAAATCGCCATCCCTTCAACTGAGCCCGATAGCTGAGATCGGAATCTTCTGTCAGCGTCTCATGCTGCCAGCCGCCCGCGTCGTCAATCATTTCGCGCCGCAAGATGCCGGCCGTGCCATTGAAGTTAAAGAATAGGCCTGAACCGCACCGCGCGCCATGCTCGAGCACGAAATGCCCGTCC
>JBAUUG010000270.1:0-4951 GCA_049582585.1 Bryobacteraceae bacterium
GTCCGGAAGGCTTCAGAGGGCGCGCGCATTCGAGTCGCTCATGAGCTGCTCCGGAACAGCATCGATTCGACACACCCTTTTCCTGAGCCTTAGCGAGCTGCCATTTCTCCTATAATTCCCGTCCCGCATTGCCGACCATTGCCCACGGCATTCTCAACAAGCCCGATCGTACCCTACCGTATTGCATTAAACGTCACGCAGGAGTATTATCTGATTGGGTCGGTGCTGACGCAGTTGACGTTGAGATTGTGGACTACCACTAAGGAGTTCGGAGCATGGCAAGGAAAAAGAAAACCACTCCGCCAATTCATCCCGGTGAAACGTTACGCGAAGACTTTTTGAAGCCGCTTGGCCTGACCGCTAACCGCCTCGCCATCAAGATACAAGTACCAGTGACTCGCGTGAATGATATCGCTCGGTGCAAGCGGGCGATCACTGCGGATACGGCTCTCCGTCTCGCGAGATATTTTGGAACCACGCCCCAATTCTGGATGAGCCTCCAGGCGAACTACGATCTGGAGATGGCCCAGGATACGCACGGGAACGAAATTTCAGATTGCATCAGGCCGCATCGGGCTGCTTGACCGGTTAAGCTGACCAGGCGGTGAAATAACTTCGCGCTTTCCGGAAACATTACGATTCGTTCACAGACCGGCCATCGCGAACCCGACCTGCAATGGCCAATTTCCTCAGAGTGTCTGCGGAGTTGATGCCCACGCATATTCCGAGTAACTGCATGAGGGCGCGCGTGACCCCTGCCAATCAGAATCAATGACCCAAGTCCTGACACTGTTGGCCTGGCATCGGGCTATCGTCTGGTTGCTTTCACTGGCCTCCATCGCGTTGGTTCTCATTCGTCCCAAAGGATTGCCGGAGGCTTGGTGGGCCATGCTCGGTGCTTGCCTCCTCGTCTTGTGCCGCCTTATCTCCCCGCGCACGGCCATTCAGGCCGTCGAGAAAGGGATCGACGTTTACCTCTTTCTCATCGGCATGATGATCATGTCGGAGCTCGCCCGGCGAGAAGGAGTCTTTGATTGGGTGGCTGGACATGCGGTTCGGGCGTCCAAGGGATCTCGTACGCGCTTGTTCCTCCTCATTTACTGTGTCGGTATTCTCGTCACCATCTTTCTTTCAAACGATGCAACCGCCGTTGTTTTGACTCCCGCTGTTCTGGCGGGCGTGAGGGCGGCGGAAGCAGAACCACTCCCGTATCTCCTCATTTGTGCATTCATTGCGAATGCTGCAAGCTTTGTACTTCCTATTTCGAATCCTGCGAATCTCGTCGTCTATGGCCACAGCATGCCCTCGCTGGGGCGCTGGCTCTCCGTCTTTGCGCTGCCATCGCTCGTGTCAATTATCGTTACGTTCGCCATTCTGCGCTGGCTGGCAAACAAGCGTTTGAGAGGAGAGGTGAAGACCAATGTGGATGGACAGCCATTATCGGCGGCAGGCAAAGCGACGCTCTATGGAATCGGCTTTCTCGCCGTAACACTGATGACTGCCTCGGCGTTCAATCTCGACCTGGGAGCGCCCGCCTGTGTTGCCGGCCTCCTGGTTGCCGCAGTCGTCTCTCTCCGCGACCACCGAACCGTGAAAGATATCTCCAAAGAAATCTCTTGGAGTGTTATTCCTCTCGTTGCCGGGCTATTCGTCATCGTCGAAGCCCTGAACAGTGCTGGCGCGCTCCACGCTACCGTCAAGGCCTTACAAACGATGAAGACTTGGATGCCGTTGAGTGCAGCATTTACTTCCGCCTTCGGCGTAGCCTTGATCTCGAACGTGATGAATAATCTCCCCAGCGGACTGATCGGCGGCGCAGCCGTGCAAGCAGCCGGAGCGACTGGTTCACTCCGTCATGCAGTGTTGATTGGAGTCGATCTCGGCCCGAATCTTTCGGTAACCGGTTCCTTGGCGACGATTCTTTGGTTGATCGCAATCCGCCGGGAAGGCGAAGAAATCGGATTTTGGAAATTCCTGGCGTGGGGCGTCCTGGTGATGCCCCCCGCGCTCGCACTGGCTGTCGTAGCGCTGCTTATCAGCCCACAACCTTGATCGATCAAGTTTGACTAGGATGGCTGCTCGTGCCTGGATCGGCGTCGCGGAAGTCTCTCACATCGAATGTCACAACCGGCGATCCCGTCCGAACAGCTAGTCCAGAATACGATCGTTATGCGGCTCGGCCAACATGGGCCGCCATCGGAAATAGACCTGCACAAGCCGCACCCGGCGGTTCGAACGATTAGGCGGGGTTTGGTGGCTGTAAGAGCTGATTTTTGGTTGCCGGGAGTGCCGTTTTTGCCGGAGTTGCTGTAGGGCATTGCCCAAAATTGCTCAAATGGGGCGGCGGTAGAATCGAGGAAGAGCCGTTACGGACTGGACTGGTTGCGATCTCGTCGAAGTCGATCCTGAAACCGTGGCGGCCAGCCCATTGTGAGGGGCACGCGTGTGCCGGCCGATGTTGTGTTTATCGATGAGGAGTATGGCCGTACGCCTGAGCAAACTAACGCGAGTTTCCCCACCCTCAACATCCAGACTATTCGCGCTCTGCTGGCATTCGCGCACTCTCATGAACCGCAGTTGCGCGTGAAGGTTCTGCTGGACGAGAACATTCCGCACGATGTGCGGCCACACCTTTCGCACCACGACACGTACACTGTTGCCTATCTAGGCTGGGGTGGTTTGAAGAGCGGACGGCTGCTCGAGGCTGCGGAAGACGGCGCATTCGAGGTTCTCGTCGCTGGTGACCTTTCGATGTCTTATCAACAAAACTTGACGCGCAGACGCATCTCAATTGTTTCGCTCTCGGCGATCGGCTGGCCAATCATCGAACCGCATATTGCCAGAATCGTGAGCGCAGTTGATGTATCCAGGGCGGGCGGTTTCGTGCGGGTTGACTGCGGCGCGTTCAGCCGAAAGAAGTAGCTGCCAGACTTCTCCGGTCGGCCTAAATCAGTGCCGCCAAGCGACTTTTGAGCACTTCGATACCGCTTATCGCGCGCTCACCAGCCATGATGGCTCATGTCGTTGGCAATACGTCTGTATTGCGAGATTGAAGCCGGTAAATTCCAGCAGAATCGGCGCGAAGCCATGGACCTCGACCTATATCGCCGCCCCGCTTCGCATTGCGCTGGCGGGCGAGCACTCCACGACGCCTGATGGACAACGACGCGCCGGTCTGCTCGACAAATCCGAAATTCCGAGCTAAGCGCTTGATTCTCTTCTGGCGGTGAGGGTGGGATTCGAACCCACGGAACCCGTGAAGGTTCAACGGTTTTCGAGACCGCCCGATTCAACCACTCTCGCACCTCACCACATCTCCAACTTACCAGCCACTCACTACTTGCTCGACGGCGGCGTCAAACCTTTCATCCGCAAATACGTCACCATGTTCCCGTAGTGCTCGTCCGTATGCGCGGTGTTGATGTTGAGAACCTCCAGTTTCGGCAGGCTGTAGCCCATCAACTTGACCATTTCCGTCGCGTGCGCGTCTGTCATGGCGTCGTACGCTTTATCGCAGTACGCGAACGCGGTCTTCAACGCATCGATCAGCTCTGCCTTGGTCTTCTTTGTCTTCTCCACATCGGGGCCTTTCGTGTCGTCCCCGGCCACTAATGAGCAGAATTCATACTGTGCATCCGCCACGTGACCCACCAGCTGCCCGAAACTTCTCACATCCGGTGTCGGCTTGAACGCGTAGTTTTCTTCCGGCATCTCCTCGGCGCTCTTCAGAACGAAGCCTTCCACCCTCGCGTTAAAGCCTTTGGCGGCGGCGCTCAGAGGATTAGAAGCGGATTGAGCGTCAAGCTGCATTGCAATCGCAAAAACTGCTGCGAATAGAATAAGTCTTTTCATGGAACTCTCCCTCTGCGGATCATCCCACATTCTCGCCCGCAGCGCCGCTCAAAACTGTATAACATGAGCAAGAGGCATTTCCATGGCAGACTGGCAACACCGTCTAACGAGCGATCCAAACGTCCACGGAGGGGAAATGTGCGCGAAAGGTACGCACGTGTCCGTCAAGGTCATTCTCGAGTGCCTGGAGGACGGCGCCTCGCGCGATGAAATCCTGCGCCGCTATCCTGATTTGCGGCCCGCTCATATCGAAGCGGCACTGGCTTACGCAGCCGAAGGTATGCCTCTGACCACCGTCAACCCACTCTCAATCACATGAGGTGAAACTTTACTGTTCCAGCCATCCTTGGCTCTTCAACGCCTGACGAAACGCAGGATTCTGCAGTGAAACTTCCGGAAAATACGGGCCCGTCAGCGTCCGCTTCCACCATGCTCCGGTTTTCTTTCTTTCCTCAGGTGTCGTGAAGTGATATTCGTATAACCTCGCACGCACGTACCTCGGAGGCTGACTGGGAAACGGGTTCTGCCGCAAAAGGCTGAGCACGTCCGAATCTCCCTGCAACAATTTCGCCACGAAGTTGACGAACCATGGATAATCCTGATAACTGGACATCGCCGCGAACCACATCAGCCAGTCCAATCGCAAATGGTATGGAGCGATCTGAGGCGGCCCGTAATTCACGTCTCCCGGCTTCCCCTTGAACTCGTATTCGCGCCACTTGGTTGAACTGGTGACGACCGGCTCATCCGTGCCTTCCACAATCACTTCGTAGCGTGGCCGCGTGATGCTCCCGAATGCGCCGTAGGTCCCTACCAGGTGCAGCGAGTTGAAACTGGTATTCATGATCTGGCGCGCGGAAAGCATGTTGACTACCACCGGTATGCTCATCAGAAATACAATCGCCAGCAGCCCGTAATTGATCCATTGAGAGATCTGCGACGGCGAGTGCATTACCGGTGTCCTCAGTGGAAGAACAAAGGAGATAAATTTCGCGTCGAGAGTAGAAAACGCGAGGAACAGCGTCAGCCAATTCAGCCAGGAAAGATTTCCGCTGATGATGATGCTGAATTGGAAAACGATGGTGATCAGACCGGCAAT
>JBAUUG010000271.1:0-4354 GCA_049582585.1 Bryobacteraceae bacterium
TGCTGCCTATTTGTCGCAATCTTGCGTGCGAGCCGCCGGCAACGCCGGCCGTTGTTGCCGGTGAGGATACAGCCTGGCGGTGCCCTTGTTGCCGCGGACCGATGCGAATCGTTGAACGGCTGACTGCTGCGTTCCAGATCCGTCGTGAAGAAAGCAACCGTGTGTGCGCTGTCGATAGCTCGTAATCGGCGCGTTGACCCTGACATCCCAATCAGGCGGCGACGTGTGCGCACTCGAAGTGTGTCCGCACACCCCGTCAGGCTCTCTTACCTGCCGATGTGCTGCGATCGCTCCGAACAAACTCACCTCATCCGGTCGGTTTTCGCGCCCCCATCTTCGAAATGTCCCAGCTCACAACGTCCGTTTTCCCAGGCTCTCATCGAACCGGAACATTGAAAACCCATAGCTGGCAGCATTCCGGCCGCCACCCCAGCCGCTCACTTGAAACGGCTCTATCGAACCTGCCCCGGCTTCCGCTTCCTCTCTTTTTCAGCAACTTCCGCCGGAGCATGTCCCGATAGAGATCTAGCGTTTCTCGGCCAAGTGAACAACGGGCGTTGTATAAAGGCTAAGTTTCGCTACCGTCAAGATTGTGGCAAAGACGAAATTTGAGGCTGCCTTCCGCGCGTTCGTCGAGGAGTTTGGCGGCGAGATCGTGCCAGAACAGGTAGAACGTAGCGCCGGATTATTTTTTCCGGGCGCACAACGTCGCTGCGGAATTGAAATGCCTTGTCGCTGACCAGACCGCCGACGCGTTTAGAAAGTTAACCTACCGCCTTGAGACGGTAGTCATTTAGATTAGTTTTAGTTCGGCAGTGTGGCTGGGCAAGTGCAGATGCCGTGGCCACTCAAGTGAGCCTCAAAGGAAGCGCAAGTCTCTACCAAGGAAGCGAATTCGGGGCCACTCAGGTCCGGACGCGCAAACTCCGTCTCCACGGTTTGATGCGTGCCCGTCAGGCTGGTATCACTGGTAATCCATGCCCGCAGCGTCGGGACGGTCCCGGCGAAGTAGCTCCCGGCATCGCATGCCAAGATGGGAAAGGACGAAAGGATCTTGATGGCTCCGTTATGCACCGCTGTGCCGGTTGCGGCATTCGCAGTGAGATTGGCGTTCACCGAGAGCTCAATTACCTGGTCCGGGGTCAGCATGCAACCGCAACATTCGGCCAGTTCCTCGTCCGGGGTAATCACGTAGATTTTCGCGCACACATTCCCGCCGCCATTCTCGTTGGTGCCCGGATTGACAATGTCGACAACCGAGCTGGCGAATCCCGCGGTGTTGGCATTTCTGAAAAAGTTTACCTCGAACACATCCGGTCCGTTGGTGGCTGGCGAAGTGGTCGGGCTGGAAGCGAGGGCTCGGGGGCTGCTGATTTCGGCCGCGGCCATTTGCGCCTTGAAAGACCCCTCTTGCGCGAAACCGATCGCCGAAGACATACAGGCGGCTCCGAGTACCGCTATGGGTGCTAGACGTTTCATAAATATAAATGTGTCCACTGTGGATGACCTAGCGTAATGGCAGTTCACTACGTCAGTCAAGATAAGGAATGTTCATTTGGTACTAGCAGGGCCTAAGAGCGCACCAGCATAAACCATTCAATCAGCAACACAATTGCGGCGCTCCCCTCTTTTACTACGGAATGCGCGTTATACGGCCGGGTGGCGGCGCAATCGCCCGCAGCCCCTTTGCACTCGAAGTCCTTGCTCTATTGCCCCATTACCCCCGGTACCGCCGGGACCGCCGGTACCGCCGGAAACTCGATCAGAACTTGTGCGGCTACCCTTTCCTACGACGTGCCGCCTTCAGTAACTCTTCGCTTGAATATGCGCTAAAGTGCTACAGACCGAATCTTAGTCGGGATTTACTCGGAGGTCTTACTGTATGAAAGAAAACGAAGCTGAACTCGCCGCCGCGGTTCGGCAAATCAAAGGTTTAAACGTCAACGACTCCGACATCCATGCGCATGTGATGCTGCCTCCTCACTTACTAGTTGCGTTCTCGGATCGGGGTAAAGAGGACGTACCGATCAGTCACCACCCACCCGGCCGACTTCACAATGAGCTCAATGTCCAGGGATTCATTAGTGCCATCGAATCCGCTCTGACTAGCTTATGCGCCGGCTACTCGCTACGTCTGCGCCAGAACGGGGTGACGACGCTCGCCACGGCCAATTGGAACTGGGCGAAACAACCTCCGGACGGTAGCGAGAGCTGGACGCCCGATGTCCGGGTGAACGTCGCCAGCCTCAGCAAGATCGTAACGGCCATCGCCATGACGAAGGTCCTGAATGACCACGGCATGTCGTATGACACGCCCATCATCGACTTTTTACCGGAATACTGGATCAAAGGCCCAAATGTCAATGAGATCACTTTTGCCCAGCTAATGACCCATAAGTCAGGCCTCGCCTTTAACAACACCACATCACAATCCGATTTCCAGTTTATGAAGGCGCAGGTTGCCGCCGGAACCACGTACCTGGACCAGTTCTCCTACCAAAACATGAACTTTGGCTTATTCCGTATTTTGATCTCCACAATCAACGGAAACATTGCGGTTTCCTTTCCCTTTGATAACGATGAACTTTGGGATTCGTCGACTCTCTCGGCTTATCAAGCGTACGTTAACTCCAACCTATTCTCTCCCTCCGGCGTGACCGGCGCGACTCTATACCACGAGCCCGCCGATGCGCTCGCCTATACTTTCCCAGTCTCGGGAAACGGTTGGAATTCGGGTGACTTGACATTTCAGGCCGGCGGTAACGGCTGGCACATGACCGTCGACCAGTTTCTCGCGCTCATGAGCACCTTCCGCTACAGCGGCGCGATTATGAGCCAAGAGGACGCTCAGACCCTACTTGGCAACAATTTCGGTATCGATTTCAGTGCGGAGACATCACTTGGCCCTTACTACGCAAAACTTGGGGGCTTGTCGCACACTGGCGGTTATATGGAGCAGAGCATAGCGTTTTATCTGCCTCGGCAGATGGAGCTCGTGGTTTTCGTCAACTCGCCAATCGGCGTTGCATTACCTGGGCAGCTGCTGTCCTACAGCGATACCGGATTTTCCAATAATCTCTCGAATCCGGTGGTCGTGGGCTTGGGCGGCTGGGGAGCTTTCCAATTCCTTGTCGGCGGCAGGAACGTACCCGGGGAAGACCGCATATACGCAGTCACCCCATCCGGCCAACTGTGGTCCTACGGAGATTGCCGGAACTCACGGTAATGTCTCGGACCCGGTGATCGTGGGCTCCGGTGGCTGGGAAGTTTTCACGTCCGTTTTTGCAGGCAGCAACGCGTCCGCAAACGGCCGTATTTACGCCGTGACCTCGGGGGGCCAACTGCAGGCCTACAGCGATAACGGAACTACCGGTAATGTCGCGAATCCAGTGACCGTGGGCTCCGCCGGCTGGACCGATTTCCAATTCCTCTTCACCGGCGAGAACGACCGCATCTACGGCGTGTTGGCTCCAGCAACAGCTCAATGGCCCGGGCAATCTCTGTATACAGTCGTGTCCAGCGCCTATGAAAACAATATCTTCGAGATTTAGTGGCTGTTGCGACGAATTCACCCGGAAGTGTAGTCGGCTTCCCGCTCCAATGGGCAACTTGCTATGGCTCGATACCGATGCAATCGTTCACAGCTCCGCGGATTCGTTGCTTGCAGCCGAGATAGCGTTCGGTTGTCTGCACAGATACATGTCCCAGCAAGAATTGAATCTGGTCCAGTTCTCCGCCTGCGGAATGGCACAACTTGGCACAGGAGCGGCGAAGATCGTGCGGTGCCAGACCAGTGATGCCGAGTTGGGCCGCGTACTACTTCACTACATGCCAGACTAGCCGCTCAGTGACGCCGTCGCCCCAGTGCTTGCCCGCGCGGCAGACACATCTGAAGACCTGCCCTTCGAACAGACCGGCCGCCGCAGTCCAGATATCTACCGTTGCCTTCACCCATTCTGGTACCGGCACGGTGCGGATATGCCCACCCCTGCCAGAGAGGTCGATTATAGCCCAGTGTTCATCCCGCCGTTGCAGGTGCCGAAAATCCAAATCGGCCAGCTCACGCCTTCGGAGTCCGCATCCAAGCAGGACCGCAAGGATCGCGCAGTCTCGTTTACCTTTCAGAGTCTCCGGGTCCGGAGCGTGCAACAGCCGGCGACCTTCTTCCGCTGTGAGCCAGTTCCCGAGTCTCACGCCGAGCTTCTTGACGCCCTTTACGCGTCGGATACCGGCCGCCAGCTCTGGGCTGAGCAGGCCGGCGTCCGCCGCTTCGTAGGCAAGACGCCGAACAACAGCGAGCCGTCCATTGACCGTTCCTGCCGCGAGGTGTCGATTTTCGAGATGAATCCGGTAC
>JBAUUG010000272.1:0-5967 GCA_049582585.1 Bryobacteraceae bacterium
GGGATACCGGAATTTGAATTTCAATTCGCGACCGCAGATCAGCGCCAAAGAAACCCTTTTGGGTAACTCCGATTACGCGGTAAGGACGCCTGTTCAGTAAAAGAGTCCGGCCAATGATGTGCGGATCTCCGCCAAAACGTTCCTGCCAAGCCGAGTAGCTGATGACACATACCGGGCTGCCGATTGCCGCTGGTATATCAGCTTCCGACAGCAATCTGCCCAACGCGGGTTTTACAGAAAGCGTTTTGAAATATTCGCCTGTCACTAACTCGCCGTTCAACGTTTGGGCAACATCGCTCGAGGCGAGATTGACATCCACGGGCCAACGCGCCGAGAGGCCATCGAAGGTCTTATTTTCCTTGGCGAGTTCCCGAATGAACGGATAAGAGAAGGCGCTATTCACCTCCTTGCCGCTCGCAAATTCTTTCAAACGGACCAGGCGTTCCGGATGCGCAACCGGAAGATGCTTCAGAAGAATCGCGTCCACGAACGAGAAAATAGCTGTGTTGGCTCCTATCCCCAGTGCCAAGGAGGATACAGCCACAAGCGCGAATGCGGGGCTCTTACCCAAACCCCGCGCGGCCAATCGCAAATCTTGAAATAACGTTCCGAAGATCTGAAAACGCATACGTCATTTACTCCTGGCGTAATGCGTCAAGAGGTTCCGTGCGTGACGCGCGCAGAGCCGGAAGATAGCTGGCAAGAATCGAGACCGCCGCAAGAACGAGAATCATGAGTCCGTACGTCTTGGGGTCGCTTGCGGAAACGCCAAAGAGTTGAGATTTCAGAATTCGCGCCGCTGCAGCCGCGCCTGCCAACCCCGCGATCAGTCCGATGCTCGTCAGCTTCAACGCTTGACCCAAAACCATTTGAACCACATCGGCGCGCTCCGCTCCAAGAGCCATGCGAAGGCCCATTTCAGCCGTGCGTTGGCTGACCGAGTAAGCCATGACTCCGTAGATTCCGATGATTGCCAGAACCAGGGCCAGCCCCGCGAAAACGGAAACCAAAACGCTGCTGAAGCGAGGAGTGGAAACCACTGTCGCCAGTTGATTTTCCATGGTTGTCAGTTTCACGGACGCCTCCGTATTCAATTCGCGAACCTTTTCGCGAACTACCGGGGCAAGGGAGAGCGGATTCGCGCCGGCCTTGACGATAACGCTGAAATCCGCTCGCGGATGCTGTAGATAAGGCATGTAAATCTCGGCTTCGGGCGGCTGAGCCGGACTATCCATCCGCACATCTCGCACGATGCCGACGATCTTCATCCATTTCATAGAAACCAGATCTAGACCGCAGAAAATCGTTTGCCCGATTGGGTCTTGCTTCGGAAATGAACGGCGTGCCAGGTTCTGACTGATTATCGCCACTGGTGGGGCATTCCTGTCGTCGCGGTCCGAAAACGATCGGCCCCCCATGAGCGGTATGCCCATCGTCTGAAAGTAGGCCGGTGAAACGATGCTGAAACCAGCCTGTGGAGAACTAATCGTGAAATCCTTCGCGGTCTGGCCGGCGATAATGTAGCTGCCCCACGAATCCCTCTCGCCGGGAACAGTGCGCGCGAGCGCGGCGGATTCGATTCGCGGAGAGCTCGAGAGACGATCAAGAAGCGGTTTGAACAAAATCTCGTTAGCGCGTTCGCCTGACGTAGGCACGCTCACTTCGGCCACCAATAACCTCTCGGGACGGAAGCCAAGATCCACTTGCGTCATGGCGGAGAAGCTTCTCAGAAGAAGCCCGGCGGACACAAGGAGGACCATGCACAGCGCCACTTCCGCCGTGACAAATAGCTGGCGGAGCCGGCCCGTCGCGCCGCCCAGAATTCCGCGCGCGCCCCCTACCCGAAGCCCCTCATTCGGATCGATGCGCGAGGCTTGGAAAGCCGGAGCAAGCCCGAACAAAAAACTTGCGACTACCGCTGCGGCAATGCAGAACAGAAGTACCGATGCATCCATCCGCACCTGGTCCAATCGCGGCACATACTTAGGAGCGAGCGTCACCAATACCGGCAGCGCCGCCTTGGCGATCGCGACGCCGCCGAGACAGGCCGCTCCGGCCAGCAGTAAACTCTCCACCAATAGCTGGCGAACCAGCCGGCCCTGACCGGCTCCCAGAGCTGCGCGGATGGCGAACTCCCGAATGCGTCCGCTCGCGCGTGCCAGCAGCAGATTCGCGACGTTCGCGCAAGCAATCAGCAGCACCAGCACCACCGCGCCCAGCAATACGTAGAGAATGGTCCTCACGTTTCGAACCGTGAAGCTGACCAGGGGGCTCACCAGTGCGCTTTTATCTTTATTCGCGCTGGGATAGGCTTTCGACAGGCGATCCGCTATGGCTGTGAGCTGGGCTTGCGCTTGCTGGAGCGAAGCGCCGGGCTTCAGCTTGCCGATAACCATGTAGTTGCCCGAGCTGCGGGAGGTCTGGTCCGGTTGCTCTTGAAATGGCGCCCAGACATCCGTCGCGCTTTCCTCCGGAAAGTGAAACCCAAATGGAAGGATGCCGATGATGTCAAAGGATGTACTCATAACCTTCAGGGTCCGGCCGCTCGAAAAGGGCTGATTTCCGAAATGGCGCTCCCAGAAACTTTCACTGACCAGCGCGATATCAGCCGGCTTTCCCTTCCAGTCGCTCGCGATGAACCCGCGTCCTTGAACCGGCTCGATGCCTAGAGTTTTGAAGAAATCCTTCGATACTTCAGCCATGCCGGCAAATTCGGCGCTCGAATTGGTCACCACGCTGGTGACGTCTGCCTGATAGGCGGCCATCGATTCGAACGCGCTGCTTTGGTTTCTCAAATCGACGAAGTCCGGACCGGAAACGTGGTTGTACTTTCCCCCATGCTTAAACGTCGAGGTGATCGCGACAATCCGATCGGGATCTCGGTAGGCGAGCGGCCGCAGAATGACGGCATCCACCACACTGAAGATAGCCGTGTTCGCGCCGATTCCGAGGGCCAGGATAATGATGGCGAGCAGCGTGAAGCCGGGATCCCGGCGCAGCGAGCGGAGCGCGAATTTGAGGTCCATCTAACGACTATTAGCACTTTACATTCCGGGCCTGCGGATGGTTTCCACGCAGTTCGCCGATCGCGAGTGTCCGGTTCCGGGAACAGGTGCTCAATCCCGAACGCGCGTGATATCGTGAAAATTGTTTCGGGCCCACCGTCCCAAGGCCGGTTCCAGATCCCAGATGAGTGTCGGAACTGTAGTGTTCGTCGTCGCCTCCGATCGAAGCGGGTCTACATGGCTGGGGTATGTTCTCGGAAGTACTCCGAACGCCGGATTTCTTGGAGAATTTTGGCGTGCGTGGGATGACGAGCACCGTAGACCATGTGCGTGGTGTTGCGCCAACGGACGCCAAACTTGCGAAGTCCTGGGCGATATTGAAACCTACCCCGCTGACCGAGCGTACGAACTCGCGTTTTCTCGAACTCGAAAGCAGGTTCTAGTTGACTGCTCTAAGCGAACTGCTTGGGTGGAGCCATTCATTGCTCCGGATTCTCACTTCCAGGTTCGCCTTATCCATCTGATTCGCGATCCGCGCGGCTGGTATGAATCCGAACACAGACGACGCCCGGGGAACCGCGACGAAATGATCGGCGAGTGGGTTCGGGAGAATCTTCACATCAGGAACTTTCTACAATTGAGCAACGTCCCGTCAACCACGGTTTTCTATGAAGACCTGGCAGGATCGCCTGCATCTGCGGTTCAACAGCTCTGTGCTGACGTCGGTTGCGCGTTCGAGCCAAGCGCGTTGCGCTATTGGGAGACGGCTCAGCACGGCTTCGCTGCTAACGGCGCCAGCAGTCCTCTACTGAGACGTGCGCCAAACCTCAAACAGCTGAGTAGCTTTGACACTGGTGATGACCCTTTTTATGCAATTCACGATCGGAAATCATTTCTCGACCAGCGTTGGAAGAAGTGTTTGAGTGAAGCTGATGAACTCGCAATCAGGGAAGACTCCCGAGTCGCGGCGTTCCTCAATCTGTACGATCGCGTCTTGACCGCCGATACTTTGCATCACTTGACAGTTGAGGAACGCTCCCTCCACCGCGGTTTAGAGGGAAAGTTCCTCCGGGCGAACGGGAACACTTTTCAACTCGAAAAAATATATCTTATACGGGCCGGCTTTCGTCATTGGGTTACGACCATGCAACTTATCGAGCGGCTTAGCGTGGAATGTCCACGCGATCTGAAAATTCTTCCCGTCGCCTCTTTAGAGCGAATTCCGATCGGTTCCCCGGTGAGAGGCTGAATTTGTTTGGCAATCGCCTCCCGCGCCGCGTCTATGTTGGATGATAATTCCGGAAAATCGTCCCAAACGGGCCCTTAGCTAGCGGTTCGGATTGCCGGATTCTGGATTTCACCGCTTGGCGAGGCCTGAGGGCCGCCAACGAATCGCTCAGCTAACCTCCGCCGCCCGGCACGGTGAAGAAAAAAGCCGCACCCTGATTCGCCTCAGATTCCACCCAGATCCGTCCTCCATAACGCTCCACGATCCTTTTGCAAATCGCGAGCCCAATCCCGGTCCCCGTGTATTTGTCCCGGTCATGCAGGCGCTTGAATATTCCGAAGATCTGCTCGTGATACTCCGGTGCGATGCCGATGCCGTCGTCCTTTACTGAAAACGTACAGCAACCGTTGAGAGCGAGGGTCGAAACGTGCACGTGAGGCGGCTCGATGCCCCTATATTTAATCGCATTCGAAACTAGATTCTGAAAAAGTTGCTGCAAATGGACCTGGCGAATTCTAATGGCCGGGAGGGGGTCATGCGTGATTACGGCTTCATTGTCGCGAATCATGCTCTCCAGGTCCTCGAGTGCTTTCGCGAAGGCATGATTTGCGTCCACCGGCTCGTCGATCTCCTCGGCCGTGTCAGCCGCCCGCGTGTAAGTCAGCAAATCGTTCAGCATGATTCCGATTCGCTGGGCCCCTTCGTTCAAGATGTCAATGCATTCTTCCGCGTTCGCATCCAGCTTGCCTCGGTAGCGCTTCTTTAGCCACTGGCTATGCAGCGCTATGTTCCGAAGCGGCTCTTGCAAGTCATGGCAAGCCGAGTAAGCAAACTGTTCCAGGTCGGCGTTTGAGCGCGCCAATTCCTCCGCCTTACGTGCCAGCTGAGACTCCGCCCGCTGGCGCTCCGCAATCTCGATTTCGAGGCCGATGTTGGCTGCCTTCAATTCGGCGGTTCGCTGCCGGACCCGCTCGTCTAAGTCGCGATGCGCCTCTCTGAGGGCCTGCTCAGCCTCCTTCAAATCGGTGATGTCGAACCCGGTGCCATGCACGAACCAAGGCCGCCCATCCTCGCGAAGCACCATCTTGACCTCGCAGTGAAACCAGACTACATGCCCGTCGCGTGCGATGACTCGATAGACAGAGCGCAAAGCTTGACCGGAAAGAACCAGGAGCGAGGCTTCCACGCTCCAGCGGTCCCGGTCGCCCGGATGGATTTGCTGATACCAGCGCACTGGATCGTTGAGCCATTGCTCCTGTGTAAAACCCAAGATGGTCTCGATGTGCGGACTCACATAAGCTTCGCTGACGCCTTCGTCGAGAAAGGCCATGAAGATGACCGCTGGTATCTGCTCGACGAGAGTTCGATATCTAGCCTCGACATCGGGTCGGTCTTCCGCTTTATTCGCCGCGCCCGCGCCGGCCGGCCAGGAGAGACCGGCGAGCTGCATCAGCGCGCTTTCCGCTTCGGCTAAGCTTGCCGGTTGACGATTCTCAACCGCGGGATTTCCTGATTCCGGCATGCGTTACTTACTTCCCGGTGCCCGGGCGTCGCCATTCAGGCTCTTTGTTGAGCGAACCCTGCGTAAAGCTGCGCAGCGCCTTGATCGCGCGCCCATACGTCGCGACAGCGTGAGAAGAGAGCAACGAACCGGGCGGCTGGTCCATGAACGGCATGAACTTATCGGGAAATCCCGGCATTGTGCATCCAATACAGATGCCGCCTACGTTGGGG
>JBAUUG010000273.1:0-17871 GCA_049582585.1 Bryobacteraceae bacterium
GTCTTCACTGGTCAAGCAAACAAGACCGGGACACGCAGAAGCGGCAAACTGCTGAGCTCGCCGCCCGCGTTTTCAGACTCGAGCAGCAATTCAACAGCATTCTTCAAGCCCCCACAGGCGCAGCTTCGAAAGCTGGCCCGATTCAGCCGCCATTACCGGCGTTTGAAGCCCCGCCGCCACCCATCCAAGAAGAACCCGCGCCGAGTTTTGTCAGCTTCTCGCCCGCGCCGAGTTTTGCGGCGCCTCCCAGCTTTGCGCCTGCGCCCCCGAAGCCCTCGTGGTCTGATCGGCTCCGCCGGCTGATCGGCGATCGCGAATGGGAAATGTTAGTGGCCGGAAGCGTCATGAACAAGATTGGCGCGTTGCTTGTCGTTATAGGAATCGCGCTCTTCCTGGGCTACTCGTTCAGCCGCGTGAATCCGGCCGGACGCGCCGCCGCCGCCGCTCTCATTAGCGCCGGAATCCTGGCCGGGGGTGTAGTTCTAGAGCGCCGCCCGCAATACCGTGTCTTCTCGCGCGGACTAATCGGCGCCGGCTGGGCAGCGCTCTACACCACGGCCTATGCCATGTACGCCTTGCCCGCCGCGCAGATCGTCTCAAACCCGTTCTTTGGGTCGATTCTCCTGCTCGCCGTCAGCGCGGGCATGATCGCGCACTCTCTGCGATACCGCGCGCAAGCTGTTACCGCCGTAGCTTACTTCACCGCCTTCGCCGCGCTGGCCGTCACTCCATCCACGCCCTTTGCCGTCGAGAGTCTCATCCCGCTCGCCGCATCCTTACTCTATTTCGCCTGGCGTTTCGAATGGTACGCCATGGCCTTGTTCGGTCTTTTCGCCACCTACGCAACCTGCATTTCCCGGGCTAGCTCCAACGCGCCGCTGTATGCCACCACCTCGCTCTTCATTACTTATTGGTTACTGTTCGAATCATTCGATATCCTGCGGTCCCGCCGAGGCTCGCGAGGCGCCGGCCTGGCGTGGATCTTCCCGTTGAACACCATCGCATTCCTCGGACTCGCTTATCAAGCTTGGTCAACGCACCAGCCGCACGAGATGTGGCGGATCGCTGCTCTTTCGGCGGTCCTGTTCCTCTCGAGCGCAATGTTTCGAATCCTGGTTCATCCGCCGAACACGGCGACCCTGGCTGCCGATCCATTCGATTGTATTCGCAAAGGGACCTATGAACCGCCCTTGACTATCGCCGCCGCCCTGGCAGGCTTGGCGATTCTAGGCCGCGTGACCGGTTTCTGGACAAATATCGCCCTGGCATTCGAAGCCGAGATCTTCTATTTGGCCGGACTACGCTTCCAATCCCGCTTTTTGCGCGCACTCGGCCGCAGCGGCTTCAGCGCTTCACTCTGTGATGTACTCGCCACATCGTCGCGCGATGTCAGCTCCGTATCCATCCTCGGAATATCGCTTCACAACTGGAGTCCATCGGTGATCGTTCATGGTCTTCTGTTCTACTTCAATCGGTGGGTCTGGGGGGCGATTAGCAGCTTCTCGTTCGCCGCAACCGCTCTGGTGACGCTTGTAATAGTCGCCGAAGTCCCTCCGCACATAGCACCCGTCGCTCTATTCGCTTTTGCGCTGGGACTTCTAGAACTCGCGCTTCGTAAAAGGCTCATCGAGTTTCGAATCCAGAGCTATCTCGTCGCATCCCTAGCAGCGATGCTCGCGGTTTCAGCTCGCGGATTCGCTCCGCATGCTCCAGCTTCCATCTGGGGGCTTTCGGCGGCATCTGCCGTCGCGTGTTGGTTGTTTACGGCTCGCATTTTGTTTGTGCATTTGGAAGAGCTTCGCCCGCGAGAAACCGCTCGGGTGCGTGACCTTTTCGCACTGGCTGGTTCAGGCTTTGCCATGCTGACGCTCTGGATGCTGCTACCCGGCGCGTTGACCGCGGCCGCTTGGACCGCTTTAGCGCTCGCATGGCTGGCGATAGCATCTCGATGGAATCTCAATTCTTTCCTCTGGATCGCGGCCGGCATTCTGGCGATGGCGTATGCGCGCCTTTTGGGACTGAATCTAACTACCGCATGGCTATCTCAAAACTCGGCTGAGCAGTCGATCATTCCCCTCTTCGCGGTCGCCGCGCTGTATTGCTTCTGGTACATATTCCGGCGTGCTCCGCAAGCTCTTGAAAAATCCTTCGCGCCCGTGTTTACCTGGCTTGCTGCTGTTGTCCTCCTGTGGCTCCTGTATCTGGAAGTCAGTCGGTTCTATCTTGTGAGCGCTTGGGCCGCGCTGGCGATTGTTTTCCTGGTCGCCGGACTGCGGATGAATGTCAGCGCGTTCCGCCGCCAAGCTTATATCATCACGGCGCTCGGCGCAATCTGCTGCGCTCTTATCAACTTTGCTGAATCCGGCGAGACGGATATTTTCGCGCGGATCTTCGGCGCTTCGCTGCTGATCGCGCTCCTGTTTGCCGCCGAGTTCCTGTTGCCCAGGAATGCGGGCGCTCTCGGCGCTGAACGGCACGCTCGCACCCTGTTCTCAGTTGTTGCAATGCTGCTGCTGACCGCTCTGCTCTACCATGAGGTCTCCGGCGGCTTGCTGACAGTTGCGTGGGGTTTGGAAGCATTGGCCTGTCTCGGCGCGGGCTTTCCGGCTCGCGAAAAAATCCTCCGGCTGCAGGGCCTTGCGGTCTTCGCCCTCTGTATCTTGAAGCTATTTCTTTATGATCTTCGAAGTCTCGAAACCGTTTACCGCATCTTGAGCTTCATCGCGCTGGGAGCCATCCTGCTGAGTGTCTCTTGGATCTACACGCGTTTCCGAATGCAGATTCAACGCTATCTTTAACAATGGGACGATTCGAAACCTCGGTCGAGTTCTACCCGTATCGAGAGCCCTATCCCGCAGCGTTTTTTGACAAGGTCGCGGCGCGGCTGCAGCTTGCCCGTGACATGAGAATGCTCGATGTAGGCTGCGGACCCGGAAATCTTGCCATCGGCTTCGCGCACTTTGTCGGAAGCTGTACCGCAATCGATCGCGAGCCTGAAATGCTCCGGGCTGCGCGGTTGGCGGCTGCCGAAGCTAACGTCGAGATCACCTTGATACAAACGGCCCTCGAGGATTTGGATTCGAGCAACACCTTCGATTTCGTAACCATCGGACGGGCGCTGCACTGGCTTTCGCGAGAGCCTACGCTTGCTGTGCTCGATCGAATAGTAGATCTCGGCGGACGCATTGCGATTTGTGGATCGAGCGCCGGCGCCGCATCTGTAAACGGCTGGGTCGCAAAATTCAAGGAAGTGCGGAATGCCTGGGCATCCGATCACGATGAATCGCGTTACTACATGGATATGGATGGTTGGTTCGCCCCTTCGAGGTTCCGCAAGGTCGACGAGATTGCCGTGGAGCACCGGCACGTGGTCACCATTTCCCAGTTGATCGGTCGTGCGCTTTCGTTTTCGATCACTTCTCCGGCTGTCCTCGGTGAACGGCGGCCGCAGTTCGAGGCGGAATTGAGGGCTGCTCTCGAGCCATTTGCGCGAAGCGGAGAAATTGAAGAGGAAGTGGTCGCGAAGGCTACCGTTTTCGGGTAGCCAAATGGCCGCTCATCCCTGCAAGCGCCAGCCCAACAATCAAACAGCTCCAGGCGAACCAATCGCCATGCCGCGAGTAAAACGTAGTGCTCTCCACTGTTCCATAGCGAATCGGTACTGCGAGTTCCTCGTAGGACGGTAACAGTCTAGCGATGCGGCCCGCGGGATCGATGATCGCAGTGATGCCATCGTTGGTGGCACGAATGACATAGCGCCGATTTTCCACCGCTCGCATGCGTGCGATGAGCAGATGCTGCTGCCGCGCCTCCGTGCGGCCGAAATAACCGTCATTTGAGAGGTTCACGAGAACGTCGGCGCCGCCTTTTGCGAACTGCCGAACCAGATCCGGGAAGGCCGATTCATAACAAATGAAGACTCCGAGCCGATGGCCCGCCGCAGGCAGCACTTTGATGTCATGCCCGGGAACGAAATCACCGGCCTCGTGCGTCACGCGATTGACGAACGAGAACAGTGGCGGAACGAATTCGCCAAACGGGACTAAATCGATCTTGTCATAGCGGCCTGCTTCCGTTCCCTCCGGCCCCAGCAGGACAGCCGAGTTTAGCGGCTGATTCGCAGAAGTGTACGCGACGGTTTCAAACAGAAAATAACCGTGGCGCCGGGCGATTTGCCCAGCCGCATCGTGAAACTCAGGATCGTTGTAGTAATACAGCGGAGCGGGCAGTTCCGGCCAGATAACGAGCGGTGCCGCAATCGCGTCGGAGATCAGGCTCAACTGCTGCTGCGTCTTCTCCTGAAGCATTTCGGTCCACTCAATATTGGCATCGATATTCGGTTGTATCAGCAGAGCCGTGTTATTTGCTGGGACGCCCTGCGGGATTGCGGGCAGCAGCCATAGCAGCGGCAGAAGCAGCAGGGGCGCCAGGCGTATGCGAGGAAAGCGGAGCAGTACGCACGCAACCCCGGTAGCGAGCATTGCAAAAACGAACGTCAGCCCATAAACGCCGACCAGTGGCGCGAGCCGTAATGGCACCGACATGTCTATACCGGCATTACCGAGCGCCAGCCACGCGAAGCCGAATGTTCCATTAGTGCGCTCAATTCCGGTCCAGAGCGCCGCAACCGCGGGGACCGCATAGGCGCGCTGCATCAGAGGACCGGCAAGCCCGCTGAACACCGCGAAGTGAAGACCTTTCAGAACGCTGAAGAGAACGAAGGATGCCCAGCCGCCCCAACGCCCCATGCCGCCGTAGGCCTCAAGAACAAATTGAATCCAGGTACAGAGAAAGAACCAGTAAAAGATGCCGCATGCCCAGCCGTAAGCGAATCGTTGCCAACCCTCTCTAGTGCGCGCGAGTGCGATCAGCAAGGGAGTCAACGCCACCGGAGCGAGCAAGCGCAGGTCGAATTTTGGAAAAATGAGCAGCAACAGAACTGCCGAAAGCACCGAAAGAAGCGTGTGGAGAGAGATCCGCGCCATCCTAGTACCTGGTTGAAGAAATTCGCGTACCATACTTCGCCTGGCGCAACCCTTTCAGAACCGCGACCGTGAGGGAGCGGCACGCATAAGCTTTCTTCTGCAACTAGGTGCTAGGCATTTGCCTGGACAGCTTCTTCACTGACACGATCCGCCATATAAGAACTACGAACCAGGGGACCGCTGAACACCATCTTGAACCCGAGCGAAAGACCGAAATCCCGGTACGCCTCGAATTTCGCCGGATCGACGTATTCAGCCACCGGAAGATTTCGGCGGGTCGGCTGCAGATATTGGCCGATGGTGGCCACGTCAACGTTTGACCCAAGCACATCGCGCAACAATTCATGCACCTCATCGGCGGATTCCCCGAGCCCCACCATGAGTCCTGACTTCGTTAGAGCGCCCGGCTTATGTGTTTTTGCGAATCGGAGAACCCTCAATGATTGCTGATAATCCGCCTGAGGCCGCACCCGCCGATAGAGGCGTGGCACGGTTTCCATATTGTGGTTGAAGACGTGAGGACCGGCATCGAGTACGCGCGCCACAGCGTCCAGATCGCCGCAAAAATCGGGCGTAAGCACTTCGACGCGAGCCTCAGGAAGCGCCAAACGCACCTGGCGCACCGTTTCCGCGAAGTGGCGAGATCCACCGTCCGGTAGATCGTCTCGATTCACTGAGGTAATCACGACGTACCGCAGCTTCATGCGCGCGGCCATTTCCGCAACCTGGCGCGGCTCGTCGGGATCGAGGAAAAACTCTCTTTTAGCGGCCGAACCCTTAGGCACCGAACAGAAGCCGCACCCCCGCGTGCATAAATTCCCCAGAATCATGAAAGTTGCCGCGCCTCGGTGGAAGCATTCATGTATGTTCGGGCATCGCGCAGATTCGCAGACCGTGTGCAGATGGCGATCGCGCAGCTCGGTCTTAAGAAGATGAACCGATTCAAAATGAGTGCGGCCCTTGCGAAGCCAGTCGGGCAGCCTCGGACCCCGCAGCGGAAGCGGTGAATCCCCTATTCGGACGAGCGTGTCGAGCGGCACGAAGCTTCATTTTTGCATGAGTTTAAGGAAATTAGCGTAGAATAAAAATTTCCGATCCATAAATGCAAAATCTTGCGCTGGTATTCTTCGCGAGTTTAGCGCTGCAGGCGCAGACGCCGCCTACGCAGCCCGCTCCCGCGGTTGTGCCATCTTTATCGAATCCGGAGAGCAATCTGCCCACCCAAAAGATCGGGCCGGATGATTTGCTGTCAGTGGCCGTGGCCGATTGCCCCGAGCTGACGCGAAACTTCCGGGTCGCCGCGGACGGCACCTTGGCTTTGCCTCTGCTCAATGCGCGAATTAACGTAGCAGGGAAAATCCCGTCCGAGATCGAGATGCAGATCGCTGAGGCGCTGGTCAAAGATCAAATTTTGGTGCGCCCGGTGGTCTCCGTCTCTGTCGCTGAATATCGCAGCGTGCCGGTGAGCGTGTTAGGGGCAGTGCGGCGTCCCATTACCTTCCAGGCAGTGGGCGAGGTAACATTGCTCGACGCGCTGACCAAAGCCGAGGGCTTGACGCCCGAAGCGGGTCCGGAGATTCTGGTCAGCCGGCATCATTCTCAAGATGGCGCGCCCGCCCAACAGGGTACATCCGGACTTGTACAGCGCATTCCGGTGAAAGGCCTGCTTGACGAAGCTGACCCATCGCTGAACATCCGGCTCTATGGCGGCGAGGAGATTCGCGTTCCCCAAGCGGGACGAGTGTACGTTATCGGAAATGTGAAAAAATCCGGCGCGTTCCCAATTCAGGACAGCGGAGATACCACTGTTCTTAAGGTGCTCGCGCTCTCGGAGGGCCTGCTGCCCTATTCAACCACCGACGCTTACATCTACCGTCGTGAGGCCGGCAAAGCCGGCCGCGATGAGATCCCCATTCAGCTTAGCCAGATTATGAACCGCAAGGCGCCCGACGTGCCTTTAAAGGCCGACGACATCCTGTACATCCCCGACAACAAGCACCGCAGAATGACCATGACTGCGTTAGAGAGAATCGCTGGATTCGGCACCGCGACTGCATCCGGTCTGCTCATCTTCCATTAGGCAGACGAAATTAGAAGGACCGGCCTCTGAATGAAGCAAATTGAGCGACACTCGTCAGAGTTGGTGGATGCGCGCCGGATGCCGCAATCGTTTCCGGCTCAGCCCTACCCTGAGTTCGAAGCGACGCAGCCCTGGGTCTCGCCCTCGCACTATCTACTGGTAATCTTTCGGCAAAAGTGGAAAATTTTGGCGTTCATTGCCACTTGTATGCTGGTCACCTATCTTGTTTCTTCGCGCCTCACGCCCATTTACGAGGCTTCTGCCAAGATCGACGTGGATCGAAGCGTGCCTGCGGGTGTTATCGGGCAAGAGGCGAACCAAGGTTCAGGGGACGCCGATGCGGATGCGTTTCTGTCGACGCAGGCTGAGCTGATCCAGTCGGATGCCGTGTTGCGGCCGGTCGCCGACCGTTTCAATCTCTTGCAGCGTGAAAGTCAGCTCGAGAAACTGCCCATCGAGAAGGCGCGAAAGAAGAGTGACGCTCCCATTTATTTGCGCCAGTTGAAGATCACGCGCCCTCTCAACACATACATCCTCCGAATCAGCTATCGTTCTCCCGATCCGCAGCTTGCGGCGGACGTCGCCAACGCGATTGCGCAGTCCTATCTCGAGCACACCTTCGATATCCGCATCAAATCTTCCAACGCCCTGTCCTCTTTCATGGAAAAACAGCTGGATGAGCTGAAGGCGAAGATGGAAAAATCCAGCCTGGCTCTCGCGAAATTTGAGCAGCAGCTCAACGTCATCAACCCGGAGGAGAAGACCAACATTCTGTCCTCGCGTTTATTGCAGCTCAATACCGAATACACCAATGCGCAAGCGGACCGCGTGCGGAAAGAAGCTGCTCACAACGCGATGCAGAGCGGCTCCGTCGCCGCCGCCGAAGTTTCAACCCAAGGCGAGGAGCTGAACCGGCTTCAGGACCGTGTTAATCAGGCCAAGCAACGTTTGGCTACCGTCTCCACGATCTACGGCGCGAATCACGCCGAGTACCGTAAAGCTGCGAATGACTTGACGGAAGTCGAACGGCAGTTTGAGGAGATGCGAGAGAACGTCGAGCAGCGCGTCGACGCCGATTACCATCAAGCTATTAACCGCGAGCAGATGCTGCAGAAGGCAGTCGGGGAGACCAAGGCCGAATACGACCAGCTCAACGCCCGTTCATTCGAATACCAGCAATTGAAGCGTGATGCGGATGCCGACAAGACGCTCTACGCGGATTTGGAACGGCGCATCCGGGAAGCGGGAATCAATGCAGGTTTCCAGAACAGTTCCATCCGAATCGCCGATCTCGCGCGCCCGCCCGATTCGCCTGTGTTTCCGAAAAAAGGCTTAAACCTGTTATTGGCCTTTATTATTTCGGCAGTGATCGCCATATGCGGCGCAATTCTCGGCGACGTGCTCGACAACACTATTCGCGACCCCGAGCAGGCCGCACGAGCGCTGGATACTAGCGTCATTGGAACGCTGCCTACCGTCAAAGAAATGCGGCGCCTGATCAGTCCAATGACACAAAATCTCGAGCCCGTCACAACCGGCGGAAACGGTAGTCCTCCGTTGAACGGACCCGGTCTGGTGCGCTATACCGCCCTCGGAGAAAGCCCCGCTAAGAAGGAGAGTAAATCCAAGCGAAAGCAGTCCAAAGGTTCGGCGCATTCCGGGTATGAGGGGATCTCTTCGTACGAGGAGGCCATTCGCACTCTTCGCCATTCCATTCTGCTGCCCGATCTTGATCGCACCGTGAAATCGCTCCTGATCACCAGCGCCACGCCCGGCGAAGGGAAGACTACAGCGGTCATTCATCTCGCCATCGCGCATGCCGAGCAGGGCAAGAGAACGCTGATTATCGATGCCGACCTTCGCCGCCCCGCCGTTCACAAAAAGCTCAACCTGAGCGGCGCGTTGGGCTTATCGAATGTGCTCCTGGGTGAAGTAAGTTGGAAGGAAACCGTATTGAAGACCGAGCATTCGCCTGGCCTGGATATTGTTCCAGCCGGCATGGCGTCACGCCGCGCGTCCGACTTGGTTGGCTCGATGATGGTCGATATCCTGGACGAAGCGGCAAAGGAATACGATCTCATTTTTGTCGATGCTCCGCCGCTGCTGGGCTTCGCCGAGGCCATGCAGGTGGCGACAGCAGTGGATGGCGTAGTAGTCATGGCGCGCGCCGGGCAGACTAGCCGCAAAGCGGTCGGGACGGTCCTCGCAACACTGAACCGCCTGCGCGCCAATGTCATGGGCATCGTGCTGAACGAAGTAGACAAGAACACAACTCACGGCTATTACTACTACTACAACGACTACCGAAAGTATTATGCGGATAATAATGCCGGCCAGAGCGGATAACGCGGATTCTGCGCGCCTTTAGAAATCAAAAGAATCTGCTGTACGATATCGCCTCGGTCTATGGCGTTCAATTTGCCAATTACGTAATCCCGCTGGTCACTCTCCCCTACCTTTCCCGGGTGCTCGGGCCCTCGAGTTGGGGCCTGATCGCAATAGCCCAAGCTTTCGCAATGTATGGAGGCCTTCTGGTCGAGTATGGGTTTATTTTTTCGGCGACCCGGCGGTTGGCATTAGCCTCGACGAGTGCAGAAATTCAAGATGTGGTCGCTGGAGTTTCTGGCGCGAAACTTTTGCTCAGCTTGGCGGCTTTTCTCGCCGCCTTCGCCGCTTACCTGATTCTGCCGTTGTTCCACGCAAACCCTTTGCTCCTGTCCGTAGCTGTACTGTCTGAGATCGTCAAGGCCTTTCTTCCCATTTATTACTTCTACGGCATGCGCCGCGTCGCGCTCGCTTCTCTTTTAGATATCTCCGCGCGGGCAGTCGCCGCCGTTGGGATCTTCATATTCGTTCATAGGCCGGCCGACGTTTGGAAATTTTTTGCTTTGCAAGCCGCCGGTGCGGGCGCCGCATTTTTCGCTGGACACGCGATGATCCATGCACGCCACGGCTTGCGTCGGCCCCGGTTTACCGAGGGCGTCAGGATGCTCCGCGAGGGCGGGCCGATGTTTCTTTTCCGAAGCGCTCACAATATCTACGTGCTCGGAAATGCGTTCATCCTTGGCCTGTTCGCGCCCACGCAAGCCGTCGGATATTATTCCGGCGCTGAAAAAATCAACAGCGCGGCCATGGGACTACTCTCTCCCATCACCACGGCGCTCTATCCGCGCACAGCCGGGATGGTGAATACTTCCCTCCCTAAGACCGCAAAATTGACCAGAGTGTCTTGGTATGTCATGGGCGCGGTAAGCCTCGTCTTAGGCGCGATCATGTGGTTTGGATCTTCTCTGATAGTGCGAATTATTCTCGGGCGCGAGTTTTCCGAATCGGCCGGGGTGCTCAAGATTCTCAGCTTGAGATCGCCCATGGTTGCCTGGATCAACGTGCTCGGGTTCCAATGGCTGCTAGCGCTGGGCCTCGAAAAGTCGTTCCAGAGGGTCACGGTTGCCGCCCTGCTCTTGAACGTTTTGCTCGCCGCATGTTTCGCGCCTGCTTTCTCCTATACAGGGATGGCCTGGGCCGTAGTGATATCGCAGGCCGTCGCGGTTATTGGGGTTTACATCGTTGTTCGGAGCCGTGGTTTAAATCCTTTCGCAAGGACCTTCTTGTGACGGCATTATCGTGCGCCGCGCTGGTGGTCTCTTGTGATCGTTATCGCGATTTGTGGCGTCCCTTTTTCGCGCTCTTTTGGCGTTATTGGCCGGATTGCCCATTTCCCGTCTATTTAGGCAGTAACTTCGAAACCTACTCCGACGAGCGAGTTACTTCACTTACTGCAGGCGAGGATGAATCCTGGAGTAAAAACCTCCGGTTCTTCCTAAATCGGCTCGATTCGGAATATGTTCTGCTTCTGCTCGAAGATTTCTTCCTGAACCGCACAGTTTCGACCGCGACCCTTATCGATCATCTGAATGCGCTCGACCAGCTGGGCGGATCGGTTCTCCGTTTGCGCCCGAACCCTCCTCCCGATATACCTGTTCGCGGATATCCTACTATCGGCTCAATTTACCGGTTCGCGCCCTTTCGAGTTTCCGCGCAAGCCTCAATCTGGAAGCGGCTCGACTTACTTGCGCTCCTGCGCGATGGCGAGTCGGCCTGGGAATTTGAGCGCCAGGCAACCATTCGCAGCCAATCCAGGGCAAACGGTTTTTTTTGCACATACGCCGCAAAGCTGCCTTACCGTCACGTGGTCGAGCAAGGGAAGTGGTTTTGGTCGGCCGCGCCGCTCTATAAAAAAGAAAATATCGGGTGCGACTTCAATGCCCGCTTGGTGATGGGCCCGTTTGCCGCCTTCAGCAAGGTAATCCATGGCCACGCGCGATTATTAAAACTTCGTATGTTAGTCCGCATCCAGCGTGCTTACCGGCGACCAGGCAGATAGTCATTTTCCGGTGGCGGGGGAACGCTTTCCTTTGCTCGCTTCAGATCGAAGTGCGCGTGCAGCTGCTTGTCGCCCAGTAGCATGAACGTCCAGTCTTCGGTGTGGTGGTCCATGTCGATGATGGTAAACACGAAATGATGCAGGTACACAGGCCTTGGACTACCAGAAATGTCGACGAAATCGAACTCCACAGTTTTCTGGTCCGGCGACTTGCGAGCCACCATCCGAGGCCGGTTGCCAGCTTCGCAGTAGTGAACCAGCATCAGGCGATCACCCTCCAGATAAATCATGGTCGGCTCTGGTACTCCCGCGGGTGCAATCTCATGTATTAGGACGTTTCCGCGGGAGGCCACCCGCATAGTAACTTGGATAGGCCCGTCTATGTCGGGATTGGGCGGATCTGTCGTGACTCGGCCGGTCCACGTGCCCGCCAGGCTCTTCAAGGCATTGAATGAGACTTGTCCGTCTGCCTTCGCGGGAATTGGCTTTTGCCCCGGCGAAGAGCTCTGCGGAAAAGTAGGACAACACAGCGACAGCACACCGATACAAAGCACCAAGGGCAGCGATTTCATCCGAAAACTCCTTGAGAACTTAGCCATTCCACACTACCGAATGCAAGCAGTAGAATAGCTCCGGCTTACCGACAAACTGGAAGTTATAGCGTGCTGGCTCATACCCTGCTGGAGCAACTAAGCCAGCAGCTTCTCGAGGGGCTCCCAATAATGAGCTTTCCAGCCCTCCGCCAAGTGTCGCCCAGCGCCTTTGGGGAAGCCAGTATGGTCAAAGACGATTTTGGTTCCGGAGCCCTGCTCAACCAGATCGAATTTGGCAATGGAGTAAACGCCGGGATTCCAGCTGCCCACTCGCCACGCCTGAACGATTCGCTCGCTCGGCACCAATTCGATCTGCCGGCCCGTGATATATCCGCCGAAGATAGTGAACGCCGCGCCCGCCTCGCGACCGACCTCGGTGGGCTTGTTCCCCAGAGACATGCCGGAGCTCATCACTCCACTGAGCTGTATCACCTTGTCGAACTGCTTGCTCTCGGTAAGTGCCGCGTAGACTCTCTCGCGGCTCGCTTTGAACAGAGGCTCCTGGTGGATGGATTCCGCCGTGTGAGAAACCTCCTCCTCGGCCCCTGCTTGAGCCCCAGCAGGGCGCACCGCCATACCACCGGCTGCCATTGCAATGCCTTCCATAGCTCGTCGCCGAGTTAGGACTTTGCCCCGCGCTTCCAGATTCATTCGGTTGCTGATCTCGCGCCTCCAAATTTCTTCTTTTTCAAACGGTAAACACATTAGATCATCGGACTAAAATATGTTCAAGATAATATTTCCTTGTGCCTGCCAACTCTGTTCGAGGCTATACTCCGGCACTCCAGGAAGAAGGAGAGCCTATGGCCTACCCAGCCGGTCACCGCTCCGCGGTTAGGAAGAAGATCATCGACAGCGCACGCAGGCTATTTAATCGATATGGCTTTGAGAGCGTTTCGCTCAACCAAATCATGGCCGGCGCGAGCCTGACGCACGGCGGATTCTATAGCTATTTCAACAGCAAGAGTGATCTATATGCCGAAGTACTCGGGTGTTTCTTTACCGACCCGCATTGGAAAAGCTGCTGGGAAGGTGTGCACGTTGACCTTTCGTCGACCGATGTTGGACCACAAATCGTCCGCGCCTATTTATCTCGCCAGCATTTCGAGGACGTGGAGAATTCCTGCCCGATGGTGGCGTTGCCAACCGATGTCGCCCGCAGCGGCGCAACTGCGAAGCGTGCCTTCGAGACCGTTTTCAAAGCGACGGTAAGCGTCTTAGAGCGGAGCCTGATCCAGGGTGGCGTCAATCGCCACATCACGGCTCAAGCCATTGCTGCGCTTTCCATCGGCGGCATGGTTGTGGCCAGAACCATGGTCGACCGTGCGCTGGCGGATGAATTGCGCGCCGCATGTACCGCCGTAGCTCTCGATATTGGCGGCTGGATGCCAAAGAACAGATCGAAAAACGGCAAATCCAGGAAGCGCCGACCACCCCGCTAACCAGCTTCATAGATGGCGTCTTCAACCGAGCCGCAGCATCTAGCTATGCCCCGCCTCGCCCTCCTGACGAACATGATCCCGCCCTATCACAAACCCGTGCTTGACGTTCTATCAAGGCGTTACCCGAACATGCGCGTGCTGCTCTCAACTCCAATGGAATCGAATCGGCCGTGGAAGCTGGATTGGGCGGGGCTAGACGTCGTAGTTCAAAAAACCATCACTTTGAAAGGCCGCTGGAGCCATCCACGTGGATTCAGTGAACCCTTAGCTGTCCATTTGCCGATCGACACGCTGCAACAACTTAGGCGCTTTCGCCCTGATGTGGTGATCTCGTGGGAGATGGGGTTTCGCACTATGCTGGCGATGTTTTACCGAAAGCTCTGGCCCGCTTCAAAGATGCTGGTATGGGCAGAAGTAGCGGAATCAACCGAGCAAGGCCGTGGTTGGGCGCGAAACTTATTCCGCGGTATCTTGCATCGGAGCGTAGACGCGTTCATTGTGGTAGGCGAAAGCGGAGCCCGCTATATACGCAGTCTCGGCGTGAGCGACACTAAGATCTTCAAGATATCGTACACAACCGATATCAATCGCTTCACCGCCATTCCACTTACTCGACATGAGGAACATGCCAAGCGTTTATTGTATGTAGGCCAGTTAGTGGAACGAAAAGGCCTCGCACCATTTCTGGATGTCTTGTCGGAATGGGCCTCTGCCAATCGCGATTTCCAGGTTGAGTTCCTATTCGCAGGGGACGGGCCGCTTAACACCGCCCTCCGCCGGACCTCGGTTCCGCCGAATGTAACGCTGACGTTTCTTGGCAGTTTTCAGTATGACGATCTCCCGAAAGTATACACGCAAGCGAGTATTCTTGTTCTGCCCACCTTGGCGGACACTTGGGGGGTAGTAGTAAATGAGGGCATGGCTGCAGGCCTGCCGATCCTGGGCAGTATATACAGTCAAGCCGTCGTGGAAATGGTGACAGAGGGGCAGAATGGATGGACCTTTCGAGCGGATAAGCCCGATGAAATTCGCGCGGCGATTGATCGCTGCTTAAAAACTCCACCTGACAAACTGAATGACATGCGGAAATGCGCCAGAGAGACAGCCGGCCGATTGACGCCGGAGTACGTCGCGAGCCTCATCCAGGGCGCGATTACTGCGTGCGTAAATGGTTCACGGTGACTTAGCGGATGATTTTACCCTGGACTCTTTACGGAATTCTGTTCGCCACTGCCGCGCTCGCGCCTTTGCGTTGGAGCATCATTGCGTATCTTGTTCTTTCGACGATTGACTTCGATGCAAGCGGCAGCGGAGCCATTGGCATTCTCAACACCGCTAAGGGCATTATTCTCCCACTCTATTTGTTGTGGAGATTGAGCGCCTACGCCGGCCATCAAAGGGCCATCGTGGCTCCCATCGCCTGGATTTTGCTGGCTACCTATGCCGGAATTGCGGCATTCTGGTCCTCTTTTCCCATCCCCGCTCTGAAGCTTGCAGGGCACATGGTCGGTTCCTTGCTCATCTGCTTCGTTTTGCTGAGGGCTACCAAGGGTGGCTACCTCACTCCCAAAGTAGTTGTTCCGGTCGCCGTCGGCGCTCTTGTCATCGCGATTCTCCGCTCTGTTTTCATGCCCGCTTATGGCGATGAGCCTGCCAGATTCACCGCCTTTTCATCCGCTCAATATTTCGCCGCATTCCTTGCAGCCCTGTACTGTATCGCGCTTTGCTCAAAGGCTCTGCGGCCTGGCGTTCGCATTGCGTTGTGTCTGGTTATCGTTGGCGCTCTCATCCTGGACGGCAGCAGAATCTGGACCATCGGCACCGCTATAGCGACCGTTGCGGCTTTGCTCCTATCGGATTTACCTCCGTGGCTGAAGATCTGTGGGGCCGGTTTAGCGGCCATCCTGATATCCGTTGCCGTCGGAGCGGGGGACAGGGTCATCAGCCTTATCGCCAGCCGCAGCCAATCCAATCGGATTGCCTCCGCCATCACCGCGGCTTATGAAGGCGATGTCAAGTCGCGGGGCCTTGGAACTTACAATTTGAGGCGCGGATTAAATTTTAGAGAGCTCCAGGCCATCGCTAATTCATCTCCCACTGAGCTCGTCGTGGGTCACGGAACTTCGAATGGCGCATTAGTGGTTACCGGATCTGTGTTCAAGGCGCACATAGACCCGAACCGGCTCATGCATGACGAGTGGCTGCGAGTCACTTACGAGTGGGGCATAATCGGCCTGATCTTGTGGTTGGCATTCTTCACCTCCATCGCCGTATTTGCATACCAAGGCTTTCGAAAAGACAGGAGCGGACATGCAAAGCCTCTTCTGATCTATCTCCCTGCATTCTTGCTGGGCTTAGCTGGAGAAAACATCCTTGCCGGCGCGGGGAATTCAGTAAGTGTTGGATTCTTGCTGTTAATCGCACTGGCGAGTATCTCGCATCGGCCATTCAGGAGTTACTCTCCTCCTCGAAGGACTGATGCGATGATCTTCGCCCACTGACAGCCCGCGAATGAACATTCTTCAGGTCCACAATTTTTATCGGCAACCGGGCGGCGAAGACCAGGTATACGCCGCGGAGTACGAGCTGCTGACGCGCTACGGCCATGCGGTTTCGCAATACTCGGTTCACAACGATTCACTCGTTGGCATCTCCCGCCTCGGAAATGCCGGCCGCGCAATCTGGAATTCTCAAAGTTATCGACAGATAGCAGCGCTAGTCGAGGAGAAGTCCGTCGACATCATCCACGCGCACAACACGTTTCCCATCGTCTCGCCATCCCTCTATTACGCAGCCGCGGCCCACGGCGTCCCGGTAGTCCAGACAGTGCAAAATTTTCGGCTGTTATGTCCCGCCGCGACGCTCTTCCGCGATGGAGCCGTGTGCGAAAAATGTGTTGGAGCCGCCATTCCTTACCACGCCGTCTTGCATCGATGTTATAAGCACAGCGCATCCGCCAGTGCGGCAGTTGCATCGATGTTGCTGGTTCATCGGATTGCCGGAACCTGGAGCACCAAGGTCGCGACCTATATCGCTGCAACAAACTTCGCCAAAGCCAAGTTCATCGAAGGAGGTCTGCCCGCCTCCAAAATCGCCGTCAAGCCAAATTTCCTCGCGAACGATCCCGGCCTGGGCGAAGGCAACGGAGGCTACACGCTTTTTGCGGGTCGGCTCACCGAGGAGAAAGGCTTGGTCACTCTTCTCGATGCTTGGGAGCGGCTCAGCTCCCAGATCCCGTTGAAAATCGCCGGCGACGGTCCCCTCGCGCCTATCGTCAAACAGCGTGCAGACAGGCTGGCCAACGTAGAGTGGTTAGGCTATTGCGATCGCGAGCGTATCTTGCGGCTCTTGAAAGACGCCGCGCTATTGATCTTTCCTTCCCTCTGGTATGAGGGACTCCCCATGATTATCGTGGAAGCCTTGGCTTGTGGCACGCCTGTCGCGGCTTCCGCATTGGGTGCAATGAATGAGCTGATCGAAGACGGAATAAATGGAATTCGCTTTATTCCCGGTGATGTAAATGATCTCGTGACCCAGGTTCGATCTATCTGGGCGCAATCGGATATTTTGCGGGCCATGAGGCGGTCGACGCGCCGGAGCTATGACCGGAACTATACTCCTGAGTGGAATTACGAGTTGCTGATGCAGATTTACGCCAAAGCTCTGCATCGCGTTTAGGCCAAAGCTCGTATACTTCTGTAATGAGTGCCGCTGCTGCTCAACGCGTCATCGTCATACCCGAAGCGAAGCAGCGCTCGTGGGCGACTTTAGCCATCGTTGCAATCGACATATTAGCGCTCGAGCTGGCGCTGCTCTTCGGATGCTTGGTTCGCATTCTCCTGCAGGCTTGGGTTCCTATCGGGCTGGGAAGGCCTCAGTACGAAGGGCTGGCGCTGGGAATATTAACCCTGCCTCTGATTTACTATTGGGTCGGGTTATACCCCGGCTATGGCATGGGCGCGGTCCAGCGTTTACGCACCCGTGTCTATGCCACATTCACAGTCTTCGTGGTGCTGCTCGTTTGGAACTACGTTTTCCAAGACCGGCAGTGGTCGCGGGGAGTGCTGCTGTCGACCCTGGTATTCGCCCTCATTCTGCCTCCAGCGATGGAGGCTCTGGCGCGTAAGGTTCTAATCGCTCGAGGCGTGTTCGGTCTACCCGTTATCATCCTTGGCGCGGGTGAGACCGGCGCGCTGGTGGCCGGGAAATTGCGCCGTCAATCGGAGTTGGGCTTCGTGCCGATGGGGCTCCTCGATGATGATCCCACGAAATGGGGCACAAGCATTCAAGGTGTCCCCATACTCGGACCTCTTTCAGCCGTTAGCGCATTTGAAGGCAAGGCCAAAGTAGCCCTCATTGCGATGCCGGGTCTGAATCGTCATCGTTT
>JBAUUG010000274.1:0-13593 GCA_049582585.1 Bryobacteraceae bacterium
AGAACCTTCCCCTCGTTGCAACATCGCGATCATAGCAATCGCTACTTTCGATGAAGGCTTGCGGCCGAGCTCGTTCGAGATCATTCGGCCAGCCGCGGCAAGCTTATCTAGATCGACGCCGGTTTCAATTCCCATCCCGTGCAACATATACAGAACGTCCTCTGTTGCGACGTTGCCAGTAGCTCCGGCGGCATAAGGACATCCGCCGAGCCCGGCGACTGAGCTATCGATCACGGAAACGCCAAATTCGAGCGAAGACAGTATATTCGCCAGCGCTTGGCCCCAGGTGTCATGGAAATGCACCGCGAGCCGATCGATGGCCACATACTTCGCAACTTCGGCCAATACGATCTCCGTCTTCAACGGCGTACCAGTGCCGATGGTGTCGCCGAGCGATATTTCATCGCAACCCATCTCGTAGAGCGCCTTTGAAACAGAGGCGACGGCTGACGGGGCTACCCTTCCTTCATAGGGGCAACCGAGGACGCAGGAAACGTAGCCGCGCACCTTCATTCCACGCGCCTTCGCTTGCTCGGCAACCGGCTGCAAACGGAGCAGGCTTTCGGCAATCGAACAATTGATATTCTTTTGCGAAAAAGTTTCAGAAGCGGCAGCGAATACCGCGATTTCGTCAACGTTGCTATCGATAGCGGACTGGAGTCCTTTCAAATTCGGGACCAGAACCGGGTAAGAGACGCCGGAAACGCGGCGAATGCCGGCAAGCACCGAAGCTGTCTCCGTCATTTGCGGCACCCACTTGGGTGAAACGAAGCTTCCGCATTCAACGGTTTTTAGACCGGCATCCACCAGCGCCTCGATGAGCGCGATTTTCGTCTCCAGCTTGACAATTGCCTTCTCGTTCTGCAACCCGTCGCGAGGCCCAACCTCTACAATCCGAACGCTTTTTGGAAATTTCACGATTTGTTATACAATCCCGGCGTGAAGACTCCAAGATTGTTTCTCCTCATTATGGCTACCGCGATCCCGATTCATTTGGTGTTATCGCAAGACTCGGGAACCATCGAAAGACTCTCGCCGCAACTCGATAAGGTTGTATCGGCGGACGCAAAAATTGAGCGCGTTGCGACCGCGCCCGGGTTCAAGTGGACGGAGGGTCCGGTTTGGATCCATGCCGGGTATCTGCTCTTCGCCGAAATCCCGAGCAATAGCATTCGCAAATGGGCGCCCGGTCAAGGCATCAGCACATTCATGCAACCCAGCGGATACAAAGGAACGGCTCCGTATGGAGGGCCTGAACCTGGCTCGAACGGAATGACGCTGGATAAGCAGGGACGATTGACGGTGGCGGGTCACGCGCAACGGGATGTCTGGCGTCTGGAATCGCTCGACCCTCACGCGCAGGCGACGATACTGGCGGACAGCTATGAGGGCAAGCGGCTGAACAGTCCGAATGACCTTGTATATAAGTCAGATGGATCGCTCTACTTTACCGATCCGCCCTATGGTTTGCCGACGCAGGGCGATCATGATCCGGCGAAGCAGTTGGATGTAAATGGCGTGTATCGAATCCCCGGCGCGATCGGGCAGAAGCCCGGCTCGCAACCCGACCGCGCAAAACTAGAGCTGTTAATTAAGGATCTGCCCAGGCCCAATGGCATCGCATTCTCACCCGATGAGAAGTATCTGTACGTGAATAACTCCGAGCCGCAGAAACTCTGGATGCGCTATGGCGTGAAGCCGGACGGATCACTCAGCGGCGGATCAGTGTTCTACGATGCCACTTCAGATAAATCACCGGGGGCGCCGGACGGCATGAAAGTGGATAGGAACGGAAACATCTATAGCGCTGGACCGGGAGGCGTTTGGGTCTTTTCACCGGAAGCCAAGCACCTGGGTACGCTTCGAGTGCCGGAGAAGGTTGGGAATCTGGCGTGGGGCGATCAGGACGGCAAAACGCTCTACATTACTGCAAGCGCCAGTGTTTATCGGGTGCGCACGAATATTGCTGGGATCCGGCCTTAAGGGATCGATATGAAGACAAAGCGGCGCGTGACGAGGGAGAGCGATTAGCTTTCCGGCCGCTTCCGTAGCATGCTGCGGGAACCGGATAATACTTTTTTCTTCGTAGTCGATGGTTCATTGCGGCCGACTAAAGTTGTTGGACCTCGGCGACCCGATTCGTATTGAGGCTCGGGTTCAGCCTCAAGAGTTGAAACCACGTTTCCTTTTTCATCCAATCGCTCAATTTCCGCCTCTTCGCGGTTCACAGTCACTTTTTGCTGAACCGTCTCGCGCTCCTCAACCTGTGTGACGTGAATTTCTTCCGTAACGACCCACTGTTTTTCAATGCGCAAAACCTCCGAGACAACGGGAATGATCAATGTATTGCCCTCGCGGCGGACTTGCTGCGGCCCATCTACGACGCGGTCCGATTTCACCCGTTTTACCTCGACGCGTCCTTTTCGTAGCTCCTGCTGCAGGATCTCGTCATGGGCGTGGACGTGCTTAGTAACGCGGACGCTCCCGGTTTGCACCGGGATAGCGTCCGCGTGGAGTTCCTCTTGAATGACGGGAACTACCACATCTTCGTCAGTACTCCGATCCATGCTTACTTGCGGCCGGCGGCGGAGCTCGCCTTTCCTGTTACTTTGTCCCATCCGTAGCGGATTGAGTTTTTCACTCTGTCCCAGCCGCTGTTCGGATACTGGCGGGCGTAGCCGGACTCGAGGTCAGATTCGACTTCGTCGAAGCTCTTTCCGCGGAAACGGGGATCGCTCGCGCTTTGGTAGCCGTAGCGGTACGCGGGCGCGTAATCGTCGTAAGTGACCCCGCTGGTCCCGTGAGCGCTGGTGAAATGACGGCGAAAATCCGCGTCGATCTCGTCATTCGAACCGGTTCGACCGGAGCTCTGGTCGAGATTCTCGACATTCACTTCGGTGCGGCGCACTGTATCTTTCACTTTCTCAGTCCTCTCGGTCGCTTCCTTATTCACTCGGACCTCTTCGACAACGCGAGCAGTCTTTGAGACTACAGGCTCTTCCGCATATTCCTGGACTTCGATGACTTGATCGCGGCCCGCGCGGAGGTCGGATTCGTTCACCTCGCGATTAACGGGTTGCCGTTCCACCCGGACTCGTTCCTCGCGAAGATTGACGGTTTCCTCCACGGGCTGCTCCACGACTCGGGAGTAAACACGTACGCCGCCACGAAGCACGCTACGCTTTCCAACGCGGAGCTCTTCTTCGACGACGGGAATGGATTGAGATTGGCCGGTTTGCGCGCCGCGTGTTGAAGAGGCGCGGCCAGCGGTTTGATTTGCCGAAGAAGCTCCCGAGCTTTGGCGATGGACATCGATTGGAGAATGACTGTTCAGGATCTCCGCTGCTTGATCGATGTTGTCGTCGTCTGTATCGACGCTAAGAAGAACATTTCCACTGCGCACGGCATTTTCGTAATAAGGCCGCTCGGTTTCGTCTTCTTCTTGTCCGAAGACTCTCTTGAACCATCCGGTTATTCCTCCCTCCTGATGGTGTGTGTCTGTCCGGCTTCCGGTGTTCGGCGATCCTTCACTTTCCGAGCCGATATAGATGTCGTTATCGCTGAAACCTTGCGCCTTCAATTCGCCTGCGGCGGCTTGAGCGTCAGAGATGTTGCGAAATAACGCAACAACGGTTGATTGAGTGCTGGTTGGCATAAATTTATTTCTCCTTGATAGCTTGCGCTATCACTCTCTGGACGATAAAGCGAAGGATTTGATACAGAGAAGCGTGTGTTCTTTTTAATCTGAAACAATTCGTGCTGAACAGCGAAACGAGATGGTAGAAATTACTGCGCCGCCGGTAAAGTTTGGTCGATGAAACTTGCGACGTCATCCTTCATCTTCTTCAAAGAATCAGAATCCAGATAGACCATGTGGCCGGAATCGAAGGTTGCGTAGGAGATGTTGCTGCGATAACGCGGGCTGAGATCGAGATGATCCATTGTGTATGTTGCTGCGTAGTAAGGAGTCGCTAAATCGTAGTAGCCTTCTAACACGCGAACCTTCAGATATGGATTCTTGACGATAGCTTCGCGGAGCGCGGTTGCAGTGTCGGGGAATCCGGCGCCGGACGATCCCCAATCCCATTTCATGGACGGGCCCCAGGTCTGATAAGCAGTCGTGTAATAGGGCATGTCGGTCTTATAGTTCAGCTCGTGGCGGACGTACTCGTTGAAAACTGAAGTGAACGGAGGACCGGTTTCGGAACTGGTTGGATCATAGAAGCGAGTTTCGGTGAATCCCTCGGGGTCGGGGCCGGTGAAGCGGCCGTCAAGACGTCCGACGCGAAGCTTCTGATCCGCAAGCAGGTAGTGCGTGAAACCCTGGACGTCGACGCGCATGTTGTACTGATCGATAATCTCCTTGGTGAGGCCGGTGTAGCGCGACAGGGTATCGATGATGGCTTGACGTTCGTCTGAGGTGAGCGCGTCACCTTTGGCTAAGGCGCGGGTGTAATCGTTCAAGGCCCAGTGCTCGACTTCGGATCGCGTCTTCTCCAAATTCTGCGAAAGCTCAGGCGACAGTTTGTGATGAAACGCGGCAATCATGGTGTAACTGGGAAGAATCAATGGATACGGCACGTCATTGGTCCGGTTGAACTCGAGAGTCTCGAAGGCCAGAACGGTAGAGAGCAAGACGATTCCATTGAAAGAAATGCCCTTGTCGGCAAGGTAGCCGGAGACTCCGGCGGAACGAGTGGTGCCATAGCTTTCGCCGAGCAGATAGAGGGGCGACGACCAACGCTCATTGCGCGTGATGTAGAGGCGGATGAATTCGCCGAATGCTTCGATGTCGCCTTTCATGCCCCAGAACTTTTTAAGCGTGGCGGTGTTGGCAGGACGGCTGAAACCTGTTCCGATGGCATCGACCAAGACGAGATCGCTCTTATCGAGAAGCGTGTTCGCGTTATCTTCGAGGCGATAGGGCGCGGCGGGCATGAAGCCTTCTTTGCGCAAGACCACTTTGCGCGGGCCGAGGGCTCCCATGTGAAGCCAGATAGAAGCGGAGCCTGGACCACCGTTGAAGGCGAAGGTGAGGGGCCGATGCGCGGTGTCCGCGCTATCCAGGGTGTACGCAGCGTAGAACATGAGGGCTTCGGTTTTGCCAGTGGCGTCTTTGATGGGCAAACGGCCGGCTGTCGCTGTGTAATGGAGCAGTTTTCCCTGAACGCTGATCTGGTGGTGAGTTACGGCGGGCGGGACCTCAGTCATATCGAAATGCAACTCAGGCGTACGTTCTTCGTCGCCGGACGGGTTAGCACGCGGAGCTCGCTCCTGCTCCGGCGCGTTCTGGGAAGGCTCCTGAGGAACCTGCTCACGGCGGGGAGGGTTAGTTTCAGGAGCAGGCGTGGTGGTCTTTTCGACTTGCTGCTTGGGAGGATTCGCTTGCTGCGCAGTACTCGCCAAGGGCGCGGCGAGGAGGGCGCACAGTAATGCGCTAAGAGCTTGTTGAAAAACTCCGGAAACCGCTTGCTCACGCTCGCGGCTCAGAATCGGCAATGTGCGCTTACAGCTACTTTTCATAATTTCTCCAAATCTATCATCGTGATGCTGCCTTGGTGCGCTGCAGAGAGATGGGTTTTGAGTACACCTCGCGAAAAATCTTTGCCGCTTCGTTGGCTGCCCAAATTTCCAGGTCGGCATCCGGACCAGCATGCACTTGCAAGTTGACGGCGCCATCTCTGACAACGCCAGTTACGTCGCGGACCTTTTGCTCATGCCCGCGATCAAGCGCGTCAGCGATTCGCAGCAGAGGCTCGAGGTTGATGAACAAACGCTTCGACTCAGGATCGAGAGTTTGAAAAAGAGAATGCCTGGGCTGCGGCATGGACTTGCGATGAAAGCGGCAGAGGGCGGCGATGGTGAGGCGCTCGTTATCGGTGAAGCCAGGCATATCGGAATTCGCAACCAGATACGCGGAGTGCTTGTGGTGTCCAGTGCCGCTCACGAAGTGACCGATGTCGTGGAGGTAAGCGGAGGCTTCCAGCAACTTGCCGGCGGCCGGCGGCAGCTGATGAACGGGCTGCAAGACTTCAAAGAGACGGTGCGCGAGGCAAGCGACATGACGGGCATGTTTGAGCGCCACTCCATAACGCTTGGCCATGGCCTCGACGACGGAGCGCTGCTCGCGGGAGAGCTGTGAAAGCTCGCGGCCGACGCCTCGGGCGGCGAGATCGGCGATGATGCCATCGCGAACACCGGCAACCGAGTAATACATGGAACGAGAACCGAACAGATCAAGCGCCCGATGGAATACGGCTGTACCAGCAGTAATGATTTCGGCGCGCTTGGGGCCGATGCCACCGATCTTTCGACGGGCGGACAAGTCAATCGCGGACAGCTTGGTGTAGAGGTCGCGGATCTGAGCGGCGGAGGCTCGAAGACGGTCGGCCTCATCGCGGTTGGCGCGGGCAACCTGGTTTACCACGGAAACAATAGCGGCCGCGGTTGCGGATGTAGCGACTACACGGTCAAACTTTTCCGCCTCATGGTGCTTGTGAAAGGGAGACAATTTTTCGTCTATGTAGCTTTCTAAGCGATGGAGCTCGTCAGGCAGCGGCGGGTCCGACTTCAAGAAGACTTCGGTCAGGCGCACTGCACCCAAGGGGCGTGACACGGCATCCATCCATTGGCCGCCCTGGCTGACGATTAATTCGGCGCTGCCACCGCCGACGTCAATGATGAGAGTTTTTTCTTTCGGCCGGGGCCAGCGAGCCTCGACGCCCAAGTGAATCAGCCGGGCTTCTTCGGGGCCGGAAATGATTTCGACATTTGTGTGGAGAGCTTCGGCCGTGCGCTGCAGAAACTCCTGCTGATTACCGGCATCACGAACTGCGCTGGTAGCGACGGCGCGAACGCCAATCACCTCGAGACGGGCATAGGTTTCGAACATGCGGGTCAGATTGGCGCACAGGAAATCGAGCGCCTCTTTGCCGATTCGGCCGAAGCGGAATACGCTCTCGCCAAGCCTGGTGACCTGGCGGTCCTGGGCGAGGATTCGCGTGGCTCCTTGCGTCACTTCCGCCGCCATCATGCGGACGGAGTTGCTGCCGATGTCGATAGCGGCGTAGCGTGGCATATCCGGTTTACAGCAAGCTAGGACGTAGCCGCTTCCTAACGGTCGCGGTTCTGAAAGGGTCCGAAGACAGGTTTTTGAGACTGGCTTCGATTAGAGCCCGGGTGCCTTCGTAGGGGTCGCCTTCGCCCTCCCATTCCATGGAAAAGTAACCTTTGTATCCGGCGCTTTTTGCGATGGAGAAGATGCGGGCCAGGTCGACGCGGTAAGTTTTGCCGTTATCACTCTCCTGGTCTTTCACGTGGCTGATGTTGTAGGCGTGCGGGAACAGAGCTTGTAGAGCTTTGTAATTGTATTCGGGCTGCCCCGTGATCAGCATGGAATTGCAGAAATCGGGCAGCGAGCGCAAATAGGGAGAATTAACCTCTTCAATCACTTTCAGGACGCGATAAGGATTTTCACTTTCGGGCTCGTCGTTTTCTAAATTGATCACGATGTTTTTCGATTCGCCGTAGCCGGCGAGATCTTTGAGCGTTTGCGTGGCGGAATCGCCGCGCGGCAAGTGAACCCGAATGCCGGGCGAGCCGAGGATCACAGCGGCGTCGACCCATTTGCCGTGTGGGGGCCTGGCGTCGACGGGAATGTTGACGACGCGAAGGCCCGCTTTCTTGAAGGACTCGCTGAGGCGCGTCAGGTAATCGGTATCGAGCGATTCGAAATGAGGACTCCAAGGCTCAATGCCAGGCACGTTGAGCTTGCCGACGATGGTTTCGGCGAACTGCTCGAGGCTCATGCGCGATTTTCCAATCAGCGAGCGGAACGGGTAAGAGGATACGGCGAGCCTTTCGCGCGCTTGCTTGGGGAAGGTTTTCGGGGAGGCCAAGAAGGAGAGAGAGGTCGCGAGGAACTCGCGGCGATTGGAAGTATTGGTCCGCAGGTTCTCAAGCAAGTACTCGGAAGTACGCAAAGAGAAAGCAAGGATGGAGATGGTTGTGGTCTTGTCGGTGGAGTTGGGGAACACACTTGCATCGCAGACGTAGAGATTCGGGATGTCATGTGTTTGGCCGAAGCGATTGGTCACAAAATGTTTCGGATCGTTCCCCATGCGGCAGGTACCGGTTTCATGAAGGCTAAAGCCGGGCATTTCGTGCTGTTTGGCCGCACCTTCATATTCGCCTCCGCTCGCGCGAAGGAGTTGCTCGCACGCATGCTTGGCGTGTTCCCACATGAGCAAGGTGTTCTTGTCCCATTGAAAATGAATGCGTACTACGGGTATGCCGTAAACGTCTCTAACCAGCGGATCAATATCGACAAAGTTTGAGTCGCTGCGCTGTGACGGCGCCTGCACATAGAAGTCGACCGGGGTGGGATAGCGGCGCTTGATTTCGCGCTTGAACTCGGCGCCGAATCCTTGAATGCGGTCGAAGTACCCCGGGAATCCGCTGCATCCTCCGTCGGGATAGACAGAGTAGCCGCGAATGAAGCTCTCCTGACGAGGATTTTCTAAATTCTGCCAGCGAGGCATCCAGGCGACAGTGCTGGCGGAAACGTTATCGGGAAAACTGGGTTGACCGAGAAGCTGCGGAAGATACCCGAATGCGGTGGTGCCGTACAGGTGATCGCACAGGTTGCGCCCCACCTGACCGCTTGAATTCGCGATTCCGGTTGGCCAGCGGCTGGATTTCGAATTGAGCATGATCCTGGCTGACTCGATACACGATGCGGCAACCACCACCGCGCGCCCATATACTTCAATTTCCTGAAGGCTGTGGCGATCGATGTAGGCAACGCCCGTGGCGCGGCCGTTTTCGTCAGTGAGGATGTTTTTGGCGAGCGCGTTAGTTCGGATTTCCAGATTGCCGGTTTTTTCAGCAGCGGGCAGGAAGAACCAAGGAGTGGAAAAGAACGAACCTGTATCGCACCCTTCGGTGCAGTTGGCGCAATAGTGACAGGCCGGGTGTCCTGCATGAGGAACGGTGAGCTGAGCGATGCGGTCGGGCAGATACGGAATTCCGACTTTGCGACAACCGCTTTCGAGGATGCGGTCAATGCAGCGGAAATTCATGGGAGGCAAGTAATCGCCATCGGGATTACTCGGACGGTTCTGAACGGTCGAGGCCACGCCGATCATCTTCTCGACGCGGGTGTAGTAAGGCGCGATTTCGTCATACGTAATCGGCCAATCGACATCGTAGCCGTCCCGACTCGCGGCCTGGAAATCGATCTGACTGAACCGAGCGGAGGAACGACCCCAAAAATTCGTTTTCCCTCCGACAGCAAAACAGCGGGGCCACATCCATTCGGTGCCAGGCGCCGTGGTGAACGCGATTTCATGCTCCCAGATGCCGGCCGTGTATTCGTTATCCATATAGCCGTAGGACTCGTGGCGAGTCTTTGGATCTCCGAAGCCGCGAAATTTCATGTCGTACGGCATGCGGTGATTCCGGAAATCCTTCGCTGGGGTCAGGCGCCGTCCGGCATTCAGCGCGCAGACTTTCGCGCCTGCCTGGCAGAGCGTGTGGATGGCCATGCCGCCCCCGGCCCCCGTGCCAATGACGATTACGTCGTAAACTTGCTGTGACATAGGAGGCTAATGATCCGCCGCTTGCTTAGGCGCGCGGTTCTGTTCGGGAGGAAGAAGATCCGCCGCTTGCTTACGCGCGCGGTTCTGTTCGGGCGGCGGAGGAAGATGACGGTGCTCCGGGTCGTTTGTGTGCGGACAGGCTGGGGATTCGGTGTAGAATCTGAGGCCGGGATAATCGAGCTCCTCCAAGCCAATGCGGGTGGTGTAGTAGCCCATGACTGTGTAAGTGCGAATCAATTTGAAGAAGCTGTGGGTTTGGGAATTCTCGGGCACAGAAGCTTGAAGAAACGCTTGCGGATCGCCTTGACCGAGATGCTGGAGACCGGCTCGGAACGGAGTTTGGATTTCCGGATCATTGGCGGCCATGAAGTCTATAAATTCACTGACACCGGCGTCCTTTGCTCCGGGAATGATGAGCTCCGTCAATTGGTCTATGGAGAGATATTCGGCGGGCGTGAAGAATTGCGGCCGATAGACGGCGGTTTTGGGTTGGGCGGCGGATGCGGCAGCGCAGGCCCATCGGCTGAATCCGGGGAACTGACTTACGGCTGCGGCGATGCCGAGTATTTCTAGAATTTCGCGTCTGGCCGGTGCTTGATTTGCCATTAGCGTAGAAAGGGCCACGCGGCGCCGATCAGGGTTGCGGATGAACCCAGGCGGGCGCGGGTGAGTGAAGTTTTCGATCGGGCGAATAGGCTAGCTGAGCGATGGAACGCGCGCTCGAGCGGCTTCATCACGAAATCGCCTGCTTCTGAAAGTCCGCCGGCGACAGCGATGTGATCGGGAAAAAAGGTGTTGGCCATAGACGAGATCGCAATGCCGAGCCATTCGCCAGCTTCGGCGAGCACGGCGATGGCTTTCTGGTCGTCAATTCTAGCCGCGGAGATGACATCGCGCAAGGAGACTCCTTCTTTATATCGCTGCGCCAATGAAGGAGCGGACACTAACGCTTCGGCACAGCCTCGGCCGCCGCAGGTACACAGGGGGCCGTCACGCTGAACGATGAGGTGACCCATGTCGCCGAGACAGCCGTAAGCGAAGCGCAGCGGAATTCCTTCGATAATCATTCCGACGCCCAAGCCAGTGCCGGAGGTTACACAGAGAAAACGCTGGGAGCCGCGGCCTGAGCCGAAGAGATACTCGGCCATGGCGGCTGCGTTCGAATCGACTTCGAGCTCGAGGGGCAGATCGAAGCGAGCCGCAATGTGATTTCGTAAAGGGAATCCTTCGAGCCACTGGAGATTGGAGTTGTAGACGATGTGATCGCGCTCGGGATTGAAGAATCCGGCGACGGCGATGCCGAGACCCGTTATTTGGTGTTCGTGGAGTTGAGCGGAGCTTCGAGTTCGGTCAATCAGCGCGCAGAGCTGGTGTAGGAAGGAATCCGCATCGGGGCGAGTGGGAATGGAATCGACGAAAGACAGCTCGCCGGAGGAATTGAGAACGCCGACTTTGGACGATGTGCCACCGATATCGACGCAGAGAACGGACCTCATGGGCGGCTGAAGCCTTGCTCGGAGAGAGTAATTGCGGGCGCGAAACGGAAGCGTCCTAGCGGTATGGAGCGGGATTGCGCTAAGCGATAAGCGGCGAATTGCAGAGGAACGATCTCGAAGATTGGCGCGAATTGTCGAGGCACGTCGGCCGGCCAAGGTGGGCCGATTCGGCGAACGCTTCCATGGATGGCTATGAGATCTCGCTCGAGTGCGGCATCCAATTCCTCAGAGCCAAAGACGATGGCGCGGAATTGCTCGCTGACCACTTCGACCGGGCCGTGGCGAAATTGCGCGGAGGACATGCCGATGGCGGGAAGTTTCGCGACTTCGTGGAAGAGGAGCGCGCCCGCATTCACGGAGGCTAAGGACGGGCCGCGACCGAGAAGATACAAGCATGAGGCGTGGGCAAGAAAATCTGTCCAATCCTGGTTTAGATGGGGAAGACCGCGAGATAAACCGTCGATGGTTGTGTTGAGGTCCGATGTAGCGCGGTCCAGCTCATTGAAGTATTCGGCGCCGAGCAGGAGGAGCGTTGCAACAGTTGCGGTGTAAGTTTGGATGGCGACCAACTCGTCGGGTGGGGAGCCGAGGACGATTGTTTCGGTCGCATGCGACGCAATGGTGCTTTCGGGGACGTTGACGACTCCCACAACCGGGCAGCCGCGCTGTTTGAGAAGAGATAAGAGCTTGACAGCTTCGACGCTCTCACCCGAACGCGAGACCAGGATCACGGCGGTTTGGGCGTCGAGCGCGGGCGTTTGAAAATGCAGCAGCTCAGAGGTTTCGATCACTTGCGCCTGCACGCCTCGCGCGGCGAAGAAGTAGCTGAGCGGAATGCAGGCTGCAAAGGAACCTCCCATGCCAGTCAGAACGATTCGCTTTGCGGAGCGCAAGAGAGCGGCGGAGGCGATCAGCGCGGGACGGCCTTCGGTGAATTGACGCGAGGCGACCGCTTGCAGCGCTTGCGGCTGGGCAAGGATGTTGTCCAGCAGAGGCACACTCATTTTCTATCGAGCCATTCATGAATCGGAGTTTTCGCGGTGGGCTGGTAGGGCATTTTGATTTTTTGACCCGTGCCGGCGGATGCATACGCGGCGTAGAGAGCTTGCATCACGACTCGTCCGTCCTCGCCGGTTGCCTGGAGCGTTTCTTTACCGCGCACGCATCGGGCGAAGTGCCGCATCTCTTGAGGGATGCCGTAGTTCCAATGCTCCTCGAAAACGGGATAGCTCCAGCCTGTCGTCGTAGGGGCTTTTTCGACCGCGTAGCCGAAGCCGTATTCACTGTAGGTGGGCAATGCGTTTCCCATGTGCAGATCGGCGTAACAGACTCCGCCTTCGCCGTACACTTCGGTTCGGTCCGACATGCCGCCACGGCGGCACCAGCTATCTTCGACGAGCCCGACAGCATTGTTTTCAAACTCGAGAATGCAGAGCGCGTCATCGTCCGCTTTGGTTTTGTCTCCGTGGACGAAGGTTCCCAGCTGGGCGTACACGCTGGTAATGGCAGGGCGGCCGAGGAACCAATAGCAGAAGGCGATTCCATGGCAGCCGAGATCCATGAGCGCGCCGCCGCCGGAACGTTCGACATCCCAGAACCAATCGCTGTGCGGGCCGAAGTGCTTTTCACTCTGCTTGACCAGGTAGAGTTTCCCGAACGCGCCTTGATCGGCCATTTCTTTGGCCTTGACGTACTTCGGCGTGAAGAACAACTCTTCGGCGTAAGCGAGCAGAACACCGCGCTGTTTGCAGGTGTAGATCATTTCATCGGCTTCATCGAGAGTCATACATAACGGCTTTTCGCAGACCACATGCTTGCCCGATTTCGCGATATCCAAAGTCATTTGACAGTGGAGATAATTGGGCGCTGTGATGGTGACCATTTCGATGTCGGGCTCCCTCAGCATCTCGCGGTAATCGAGAAAGACGCGCGGGATGCCATATTTGCGAGCGAGCTTTTCGGCGTTACCGGGAGTTGGCGAAGCTACGGCCACGACCTCGGCCTCTTCGGGCATGAGCTGGAAGGAGACGGCATGAATGTCGGCCTCGAATTGAGAGCCGATGATTCCGACTTTTACTTTTCCTGTGTTCGGCATGGATGAAGATGTCAGTTTATCGCGTGACCGGACGAGGGAAGGGTAAAGCTTTGCGGCACGGAACTGGTTTGGGCGAGGTTAGGCGGCCTTTTCGGCCAACACGGCGCGATTTTCCTCCCTCGTCAAGCGTTGTTTGCGTAGTTGTTTGAGGTCGGCGCCGGTTTCGGCGTTCCCGCGCTGTGCTTCGAGGATAAAAACGCGCAATTCGTGCAGCTCCTGCTTGCGGGTTTGATCGGTCTGTTTTCGTTTTTGCGATTCGAAGCCAATTTCGATTCGGCGCGTTTCGGCTCTTAGCTTTAAGAGCTGATTCAGGCAGCGGTGGAAAGCTCGGTCGTGCGTGGTTTGATAGCGCAGATAGAGCGCGAGCTGTTTTTCGTTCCCGCAAAGCTGCGTTTGAGAGCTG
>JBAUUG010000275.1:0-2067 GCA_049582585.1 Bryobacteraceae bacterium
ACAGGCCGTATTTCGTACCGACCAGCGCGGCCTGATCACGTTCCGAACAGATGGTGACAAGGTCGAAATAGAAACTTTCCGCTAAGCCCGTGGCCTGCGGTCTACAGCATAGAATGAGAACGGAGGAAATATGGAACGCGACAACAATAGCAACACGATTGCCTGGTTGATTTGCGGGGCGGTTCTTGGGGCGGCGGCAGCCCTGCTGCTGGCACCCGAAGCCGGAGCGCGCACACGGCGGAAGTTGCTGAACCAGGCTGAGCGCGGCCGCAAGACGATTCTGGAATCCGGGCAGGAAATCTTTGAGCGTGGACGCGAATTGTATGAGCGCGGACGTGAAATCGCCGAAGATGCGGCTGAGATGTTCGAGCGCGGCCGCCAGATTGCCGAGAAGACCATCGACGAGCGCACCTAAATCCCGAGCCAAAGCATCGAACTAGAGAACTCATGTCAGCCGTTGCTGCCCCGCCTGCCCAATTTGCGCCATTTAGAAACGAGCCTTACGTCGATTTCGCGAAGCCGGCACATGCAGATGCCATGCGGGCCGCGCTCGCGAAAGTTCGCTCTGAATTCGGAAAAGAATACGATCTGCTGATTGCCGGAGATCGGCGCAAATCCACGTCCAAGCTCGAATCTGTGAATCCGTCGAGGCCATCGGAAGTTGTAGGAATCCACCAGAAGGCTTCAGAACAAGACGCGCGCGATGCCGTTGAACATGCATACGCGTACTTCCCCGTTTGGAGTCGGCTTTCTTTCCAGGAACGCGCCGAACGTTTGCAGCGTGCTGCCGAAATCCTTCGCGATCGTAAGTATGAGTTTGACGCGTGGCTGGTTCTCGAAGCCGGCAAGACCTGGGCCGAGGCGGAAGCGGATGTTTCCGAAGCCATCGACTTTTGCGACTACTATGCGATACAGGCCGTCAAACTCGCAACCCCCGAGCCTATCGTCCAACTATCCGGCGAACGCGATGAGATGGTCTATGTTCCGCTTGGCGTGGGCGTAATTATCCCGCCGTGGAACTTTCCGCTCGCCATTCTGGTCGGCATGGCTACCGCTGCGCTTGTTACCGGCAACACAGTTGTCATCAAGCCCTCCAGTGACACGCCAACCATCGCCGCGAAATTTGCAGAGGTGTTGCTCGAAGCCGGATTTCCCGCGCATAGCTTTTCTTTGCTGACCGGCAGCGGAGCGGCTATTGGAGACATTCTCGTTTCCCATCCGAAGACCCGTTTCATATCGTTCACGGGATCCCGCGACGTGGGCCTTCATATTAATGAGCTCGCCGCTAAGACGCCCAAAGGCCAGTTGTGGATTAAGCGAGTCATTGCCGAGATGGGCGGCAAAGACGCAATCATCGTTGATCGCGAGACGAACATCGACCAAGCGGTGACCGGGGTCCTTTATTCAGCCTTCGGGTACCAGGGTCAAAAGTGTTCGGCGTGCTCGCGTGCCATTGTGGATGCGGCTGTCTATGGCGAGTTTCTGGACAAGCTGAAGACGCAAGTTGAAACCTTGACCATCGGGCCTTCCGACGATGTCAACAACTACATGGGCCCGGTGATCAACGCTCGAGCCAAAGAGACCATTCTAAAGTACATTGAGACCGGCAAGAAAGAAGGACGGCTCATCTCCGGCGGTGAACCCGCGGCTGGCGACGGCTATTTCCTCAAGCCGACCGTCATTGCCGACGTGGATTCTAAGGCTCGTATATTTCAGGAGGAAATTTTTGGGCCGGTTTTAGCCGTTACAAAGGCGAGGGACTTCGATCACGCCCTCGAACTCGCGAACGATTCCGAGTATGGATTGACGGGCGCGGTTTTCACGACGAATCCGGCGAACGCCGAGAAGGCCAAACGGCAATTCTTCGTCGGTAATCTGTACATCAACCGGAAGTGCACGGGCGCCATGGTGGGGGCCCATCCATTTGGTGGTTTTAACATGTCGGGCACCGACTCCAAAGCCGGCGGTCCCGATTACTTGCTTCAGTTCGTCCAGGGCAAGTCGATTGCGGAAAAGGTCGGCTGAGAAGCGCAAAGGGTGCGGCGCGCACCGCCCGCTGGGCCGGAA
>JBAUUG010000276.1:0-28267 GCA_049582585.1 Bryobacteraceae bacterium
GTACTCCGGTTATCTCGCAGCGCTTGTAATTTGCGTGCCGCTGTTTGTTTCTTCGATTGAGGCGCAGGATCCTACGAAGACTCTTCCGCGCAGCTATCAAACAGTATTCGAAAATGAGCGGGCGCAGGTGGTTCATGCTCTATATGAGCCGCACCAGAAGCTGCCGGTCCACGATCATTCCAAGGACCCGACGATATACGTTTACCTCAGCGATTCCGGGCCGGTACGATTCAGCCACATCGAGGAGCACGCCTTCACGCTCGATCGCCCTCCGGTAAAAATGGGTGGATTCCGAGTCAGCCCCGGCCGGATCGAAAGACATGCTGTAGAAAATCTGGGAGACATTCCGTCGGAGTTCTTGCGCGTCGAGCTGAGAGGCTTCCCGCTCGGAATGCAGGACTTCCATTATCGCGGTAATCACCCCTTCGATCTGTCGCGCAGTTCCGTCAAAACTGAGTTTTCAAGCCAGGGAATCTCGATTGAACGCATCATCTGCGTCGGGTCAGGCGCATCTAAAGCGATTACTTCCGGCAGTCCATCGCTTTTGATCGCCTTTTCAACTATTTCCGTGCGAACCTCATCCGGTTCCAAGCGTCTCGAGAAGGGCGAAGTTTATTGGTTGGATTCGAATCGGACGGCCGGTATCGAGACTGCGGATTCTACAACCGCGCACGCGCTTAGAATCATCTTCTCCGGTGATTGATATCGCTCAACAGCTCCTGTTGAGTTATCTTTGAGGTATGGCCCCTCGACGTACAGCCCGGCGATATCCCAAGCGGATCTGGAAACCGATCTTAGGGACGATCACACTTCTGGCTTCCGCTGACACCTTGGCCGATGTCCGGCCGTTATTGGCGAGAATTGTTGAGGCTCTCGGGACAAATGCGGCGGCAAGGCTCCTAGGAGCCGATCGCGCGCAGGTCTCGCGATGGGGAGCGGGAACCGAATTGATCGGCGCGGAAATGGGCCGGCGGATCGTCGACCTGCATGACGTGTTGACTCGGATCTTGCGAGCTTACAACCGGGAGGCTGCAGCAATGTGGCTGGCGGGCTCCGAACCGCTGCTGGGAGGCGCCCGGCCGATCGATGTTTTAGCGGCAGAAGGCGCGGCGCCGGTAATACGCGCAATCGACGGCATCATGGAAGGAGCATACGCATAACCCGGCGTGGCGTTTCTATATCGCGTCTTTCCTTTCCTTCCTAAAGCCGCGCGACGCTCACCGGGCGGCAGCTTATACATTCCTCCCCAAGGCGGCGGCCGCCTTGATAATCCCGAGATTTATTCGGTCCTCTACCTGAGCAACTCGGCTGCGGGCGCGATCGCTGAAGCGTTCGGGCGATTTCCTGAATGGACGCCCGCGATTCTAGAAGGCGCGCCTGGCGTGCCCGGGAGCGTCCGCGCAATCGCTCGTTATGCGCTTGCAGAGAATACCGCAGTTTGCGATCTCGACGATCCCGATCAGTTGGCGAAACTGAAGCTGCGTCCATCGGACGTGGTCACGCGCGATTATACGAGAAGCCGGGCATGGGCGAGGCGAATCTATAATCGACGCAAGTGGGCCGGCGTGCAATGGTGGTCGTACTACGACTCGCGATGGACGAGCGCAGGCTTGTGGGACATCAGTGCGCTGACGGTCGAGGGCGTTGAATTGCTTCGGCTCGCCGACGTGGCGATGATCGAGGCCAGCCGGATCATTGCGCGCCGCATCATTGCATAGCCGGATTTTGTTTAGCCCGATCTTGTCTGACAAAGATGTTGGCGGAATGCGCAGGCAAGCGGACTGTGCCGTTCCCGCCGCGGATTTGCAAATTCGCTCCGGCTCCCAATTGACTCTGGAACTCGCCATCCACATCGAAATGGATTTGGACCTCCTGGATCTCCGCGCCATTGTTGATGGCGACGATCACGGCGCCAAGAGCGTCTTGACGCGCGTACACCATCGTTTGATTTGCAACGGCCAAATCGATCAGCTTGCCTCGGCGCAAAGGTTCCAGCTTTGCTCGCAAGGCCGCCAGCTTTTGAACGTGATCAAACATCTCGTTTTCCTGGGGCGTTCGACCGGACGCTTCGAAGGCGTTGCGCGGATCTTCTTTCCAGCCGCCCGGGAAATCGCGCCGGTTATCAGGATCGTCTCCGCCCAGCATTCCAATTTCGTCGCCATAGTAGATCATGGGCGTTCCCCTAACTGTCATTAGAAATGTGAACGCCAATTTCAACTTGTCTACGGTTGCGCCAGGCTCGTTCATAAAACGGGCGACGTCGTGCAATCCCAGGAAGGTGACCAGAGCTTCGGGATGTGGATAAAGGCGATCTTCGGCGAGCGTTTTCGCGATTCGATCAACTGAAATTCCCTTCGCGAAGACATCGCGAATGGCGTAGTAGGAAGGAAAGTCGAAAACCGCGCCGATACCGCTGTCGATGCCATCGAATCGCTCTGCTCCTCCCTGGAAAAACGATGGGATGACGGGATCGCCGTCGAAGACTTCGCCTACAACACGGAGGCGCGGATATTGGCGCTTCAGAGCTGCGGACCATACTGTCCAGAAGCTGCGAGGGACATAGGGAAGCGTGTCCTGCCGGATGCCATCGAATCCCGCCACTCCCACCCACCACAAGGTATTTTGAATTTCGTATCGCGCAACATCGGCGTCTTCCTGGTTCATGTCGGGAAGAGCGTCGGCAAACCAACCATCCAGCACGGTACGTTTCAGCTCCGTTGACGCGTGGACGTCCGGCAGCGTCCAGATCTGCCACGTCTCGTTAATGTGGTGAGAAGGGGTCCCGTGAAACCAAGTTGGGTTGGGCGGATCGGCAACCCAGGGATGACTCGGGCCGACATGGTTCGCCACCTGATCCTGAATTACTTTCAATCCCGCGCGATGCGCCTCATCCACCAGCTTACGCAGTAGATCAAGAGTGCCGAAATGCTCTTCCATGCCGTAATAATCGGTGGCTCCGTAACCGTGGTAATCGGCGATGGGTTGGCCTCCGACAGCCTGGCGACGATTCGGTTCGTTGGTGTTGTCATAAACCGGGGTAAGCCAGAGCGCCGTGACGCCAAGCGATTTTAGATACGGCAGATGATCGATGATGCCCTGAAGATCGCCGCCGTGATAATAGTGAGGATTTTTTCGACCGAACAAGCCATGAGAAATCGCCGGATCGTCGTTGGAGGGATCACCGTTGGCGAAGCGATCGGGCATGATCAGATAGATCACATCGTCGGAAGAGAATCCCTGAAAGCGCCCCTCCGGCGAGAGCGGCGGATCCAGGCGGAAAGGCGCGGCCGCATTTCCCTCAGAAGTTCTGATCTCGAGAGGATAGGGACCGGGCCGCATGCCGCGGGGGATGCCGATGTCGGCGAACAGGTAAGTGCCCGCGTCGTTCACCCAAACGCGCGCTGCTGTCCATCCTTGCGGAGCAACTACCGACGCGCCCTTTAGACCGGACCCGTGCACCAGCACGCATATCGGGTTGAGAGAATGATCGGGCCACCAATTCGGCGGCTCCACTTTTGTTACGATTGGCTGGGCAAAAGCTGCGGCAGCCGCTAAGAGGAACGCAAGCGGCCGGAATCCGCGGAAGGTCATATTGTTTATGCCCGGCTTATTTGCGGCGGCTCGTCGCAGGCGCGGAGGAAGCCGAAGCGCCTAACGAGCGGAGATATTGCTGCGCTTTTCGCGCATCATCGGTGCGCGGATAGTTCTGGACCAGAACTCGAAACTCCTGGACAGCGCGGTTGTTCTGCTTCATCCTCATGAGAGCCATGCCCTTCATTAAGTGGGCATCGGCTGTTTTCGGGTTTTCAGGATAGCGCTCAAGAACCGCGTCGAAGGCCTGGACCGCTCCGCTGTTGTTGGCGCGATCATAATCGATTTGGCCGATATAGAATTGCGCGCTCGCCGCCAGCTCGGTGTTCGGGAAATAGGTAAGATATTGCGTGAATTCCTGGAAAGCCAGATCGGTGTTTCCGGTCTGCAGGTCACGGCGGGCATCGGTGTAAGTTTTCTCCGCGCTCATACCCTGCGGCGGTGTAGTAGAACCGCCCGGCTGGCCGCCATTTCCGGAGGGAGCTCCGGTTGGCGCGAGGGATCCTGGCTGCGCGCCGCCGGGAGCGGGCGGCGGACTCTGGATGATCTGGATCTGATTCTTCAGATCGGTGATCTTTGCGTCCATGCGCTCGAGACGTCCGCTTAAATCGTTCAAGGCATCCTTCAGCGACCGCACATCGTCGCCCATGGAATCGACCTTCGTGTTCAGGCCTCCTACGGGCGCTAGGGATTTGGCGACGCCGTTCGTGACCGCATCCTGCATGGTAGCCACAAGATCGGCGGTTCGCCTGGTATCGTTCTGCATGGCCTGAATCGATCCGGAAAGCACGTCGATCTTGGAGTTGAGCTGTTGTTGCATCGCATCCATCTTGGCCTCCAGATCCCGTTGCATCTGGACAAGATCTTTGTTGACCGCGAACGAGAAGCTGGAACAGGTGAGCGTAAGAACGGCAAGGCGTAGGAATTTCATATAAGTTGACTCCTTAAGAGAAGGGGACGGCTGCGAGCCGCCCCCGTTTCAGGACTGATTCTAGTGTAAGAAAGCGCCGCTTGCTTACGCGCGCGGTTCCGTGCGGTTTGAGCGAAGACCGGTTATTGGCCGGCCGAGAAGTGGGCGCGGCGATTGCGTGCGTAACAGTCTTCGGTCGCATCCGTGCAGAGCGGGCGCTCCTTGCCGTAACTGATGGTCTTCAGTTTATCGCTCGGTACGCCCAAACCAACCAAAGCATCCCTGGTGGAAGAGGCGCGCCGGTCGCCCAGGGCGATATTGTATTCAGCGGAGCCGCGTTCATCGCAGTGCCCTTCAATGGTCACGACGAAGCTGGGGTCCATTTGGAAGATGGTTTTCAGAGCGTTGGCGTCAGCCTGCAGGGTGGGCTGATCCTCCGGCCGTACGTCGCTCTTATCGTAATCGAAGTGAATATCCTGCACTTGGCGAGCCAGGATTTCGGCCGGCGATTGGCCAGTATTCGGGACTGGAACCGGAGCGGGCGCTGGAGGCGTACTCACGGTAACGGTAGCTTGCGCATCCGCGCTGCCCCCCGGACCAGTGGCGGTCAATGTGTAGGTGGTGGTGGCGGTTGGATAAACGGCGCGGCGTCCATTCGGGCTAACTTGACCGATGCCGTTATCAATCTGCACGCTGGTTGCATCAGTGACCGACCAGCGAAGAGAAGAAGGTTGACCGCTGCTGATGGTGGTGGGTTCAGCGGTGAAATAGTTGATGACCGGCTTGTTTTCAGGCGCGGGCGCAGGCGCGGGCGGCGGCGGCGCAGTCGGGGCCTTCTTCTTATGACATCCGGCGGCCAAAAACAATGTGAGCGCTGCACATATTGCCAGCGATGCTCTGCGTTTCGTCATGATCCTTAATTCCCCCAAAAATTTTGTCGTTGTTTAGAGTATCACTGTTCCGCGTTTACCCAAACCGGTTTTTCGTTGCTGCCGCTTTGAGTCAGCGGATGCTTGCCGGCGCCATCGGCATTCATCACCCAGATCTGCGACTGGCGTCCCCGTAGCGAAGCATACGCCAGGTGCGCGCCATCGGGCGCCCAGGTTGGATTCTCATTACGTCCCTCGTTGGCAGTGAGTTGAATGGTCTGTTGCGATGAGACATCCATAACAAAGATGTTATAGTTACCGGGCTCGAATCCCTTGGTCCAAGCGAATGCGATGTGTACGCCATCGGGGTTCCACGCGGGATTGGTAGCTTCTCCCGTGCCCGCGCTTAAACGCTGGACATCCGCGCCTTCCATATTCATGTGATAAATCTGCGGCATGCCGGAACGTCCGGAGACATCGACCAGATCAGCGCCGGTCTTGGGATTGATTTTCGGCTCGACTTCAATGGAGCCGGAAGAAGTGAGGCGGCGCAAACCACCGCCGTCAACGCGGGACATAAAAAGTTGAGCGGGACCTCCGCCGGCCGTGGATGAAAAGACGACCCATTTGGAATCGGGCGTGAAGGTCACGAAGGCGTTCATGGAAGCGCCGCGTTGATTATAAAACGGCAATTCGCGTCCAGTGTCAAGCGAGAACATCTTAATGGCTGGATATCCAGGGGCATAAGTTGTAAACGCAACGATATGACCGTCCGGGGACGCGGAGGGGAAGGTCGAGATGGAGTGGTAATTCGTTAGTTGCCTCTGACCCGTTCCATCCCAATTCATGACCCAGATTTCCTTTGCGCCGGAGCGGCTCGAGACGAAGACGATCCGGGTACCGACCAAGCTTTTGCCTCCGAACTCTGCCAGGATATCGGCGGCGTATCGATGGCCGGCATCGATTGCTCCTTCCTGGCTGAGCTGCGCCGTATACACCTTGCCGAACACTTGAGCTTGCTGCAGCGTGGGCATGCTGGTGGACGTGCTGTACAGCCAGCCGAACAGGACGAACATTCCGCGGTCTTCGGCGCCATACCCTATACCCAGATAATTGGTGGCAACCGGCGGAAGGCTCCAATCGGTGAGCCTGTTTCCCTGCAGAGTAATGGCGCCTCTAGCGGGCGGCGCGACTCCGCCAATAAGATCAGAAGGCTGTTGCGGAATTTGTAATGGGTAAAGCGTTTTCGGAACGAAATTGATTACAGGCGATTGCTGCAGATCATTGGATACGGTCGTATTAAATGCAGCGATAAAGGATGCAGCCGCGCCGGTGGCCCGAAAATCCGGTACGGCGACGTGGGGCTTGCCCGGGTTCTTCTCAATCTGGACTTCGATTTGCTGCGCGGCGAGCCAGCTCAAGCCGGAGAGGATGAGGAGTGAAGTAATGAGTAATCGCATCAGCGTAAATTGAACGTGAACTGAGCCGTGATATAGCTTTCGCTTACTTGCGGAGGAAGCGCAGGCAAGGGATTGGAATTGTATACGGAGCGCAAAGCTGTGTTGTCGATGGATGGGTTTCCGCTGGGCTGCACCACCTTGACGTTTCGAACGCTGCCGTCGCGCTGGATCTCGAAGCTGACGATGGCGGGCACGGATTGGCTTCGAGCATCGAGGCCGTTGGTGTTCCAAGCCTGCGCGATGCGCTCACGAATCAGCTCGGCGTATGCTCCCAGGCGGTTATTTCCTAACGGCGTATTGGGTCCGATACCTACTTGCCCGGCTCCGCCCTGCATGCCATACATGGGGTTTGAAACAGCGGCTCTGGACTGGCTGTAAACCTGGTTTTGCGGGGCCGGCTGAAGGTATTGCTGTTGATGCAGGGGCTTCTCAGCCTGGCGCTTCATCTTGTCCGGAATTTCGACGGCGTTCTTGTCGGGAACGGGTTGTTTTTTTTGCGCCTCTTGTTTCGCGGGGGCGGTGGGAACGGTGGACTGAGTATCGTTCGCGACCGGATTTGGGGGCGCCTGACGCTGCGGGATAGGAATATTGTGAACGGGAGAAACAGCGTAGGCAGGCCCACCGGCGGGATTGATATCGCCCAAAGTCTCACGGGTTCTGTTCATCCAATACCAGCCAAAGAACAGTACCGCTACGAGGCCCGCATGCACGAATAAAGAGCCCACGAAAGGGAAGCCTAGCGGGTCGCGTTCATCGAGGATGTCGATCGGCTCGGGCATTCTATTTGCGAGGCTGACGCGCCGAGGTGTCCACCGGCGCGGTTACCATTCTCACTTCGAATTTCGCTTCACCCAATTCGGCGATGACCTGCGCAATCTGATCCCACGGCGTTTCCTTGTCGGCACGGACGTAGACGGCGGTTGCATTGTGGAATCGCTGCCGTATCCCGTCGGCCATGAGATTTATGTTGATCGGCTTCTCATTCAGAAACGATTCTCCATTTTTGCTAATGCTGATGACCGGAAGGTCCTGGGCGGTGCTGGCGACTCTTTTTACTTGGGGAACCTGGATGTCCAGTCCGAATTCCATCACGTTCGCGGTGATCATGAAGATGATCAGCAAGACCAGGACCACGTCGACCAGGGGAACGACGTTGATCTCCGACATTGCCGGAAGACCTCCGAATCGCCGTCCGCGACGACCGCCTGCGCTCTGAAATGAGAATGCCATGCCGATTGGTCAGCGGAATCAGCCGCCGAAATCGCGCTCCGCGAGGTTCTGAAATTCGATAGCGAAGTCTTCCATGCGCGTGCCCATTTCCTTGATGCGAGTTCCGAAGACGTTGTAAAAGATTGCCGCCGGTATTGCGGCGGCGAGGCCGATGGCGGTAGTGATCAGCGCTTCCGATATGCCTGGCGCGACGGCGCGCAGACTGGCGCTTCCGGCGGTGCCGAGGCCGGAGAAAGCGTCGATGATGCCCCAAACCGTGCCGAACAGGCCGATGAAGGGCGAAACGGAGGCGACAGTGGCGAGCCAATTCATGTTCATTTCGAGCTTGGTCACTTCTTCGCTGATGCCGAGCTGGAGGCTGCGCTCGATGGCGTCCTTGTTGACCAGCGCGCCTCGCTGCTTAATCTGCCGCTCAATCTCCCCATAGCCGAAGTCAAAAACCGCAACCAAGGGCGCGGAAGTGAACTGTTCGCTCGCGACCGCGACCGCCTGCAGGTTAGCCGCTTTACGGAACGCGCGGAGAAAGCTTCGATTTTCGCGGCGTGCACGGCTGAAAACGCTGCCCTTCGAGAACACGATGGTCCAGGAAAAGAGAGAAAACAGGATTAGAAGAACGATGACGGCTAAGGGAACGGGTCGAAGGTTCTGAATGAGGTCCCACAGAGTAAGATCCGCGGGAAGGGTGAACGGCAGTATGAGTTGGGTCCTTTCGTTACTTGATTTCATTATAGAAAGACGGAGGTTTTCATAATCGTTTTTATGAGATACAGGCCTTTTGCCAAACGAACTGGTCTAGAGGCGAAGGCGGGCCCCTCGCTGACGCTCGGGGTTCTGCGAAACGAAGCCAATCGGCGGGCCGGCCGCTCCGCTCCACGGCTCTGGGTGGGCAATTGCCGTTTTTGCGGAACGAACCCAATTCGCGCCGTTTTGCCGAACGAAGTCCCTAGAGGCGATTTCTTTTGGTTCGAGAGTGGTCATATAAATCGCGGCGATATAAGGTAGCAGGTGCGATGCGGGGGGTGGATGCCGCCAGAGTCGACGATAACTGCAAGTTGATGAATTCGCGAGAGGACGGGCCGTTTTGAAAATTTACCGGCGGTTGTGATGGTCACAAGCGGTTAGGGCATAAACGTGGTGCTGCCGCTGGTGCTGGGCACGCCGCTGCTTATGGTGCAGAGCTAGAAGCGAGGCGCAATCGCTCAAGCGGCGCTTGGGATGCCTGTCGATAAAAACCCGAGTATCGCGAAGCTATACAGGCGTACCAGAGCGCCACCGCGATTAACCCTCGTCTGCCGGGAATTTATCTGAATCTGGGGCTGGCGTGGTTCAAGCTCGAGAATTTCAGGAGGCGATTCGGGGAATTTCGCGAGGCGATCAAGAGCGATCCACGAAGCTTCGACACGCACTACCGGCTGGCACGGCTATACCGCGAGCTCGGCAGAACAGTCGAAGCGGATGCCGAGTTCGCCACGGTGAAGAAATTGCGTGAGGCGAAAGACGAGGAGCCGCTGATGAAGATCGTCGGGCCTCCCGATAAGTCGCCCTGAACCGGACCACTTTGGTCATTGAAGATCCCGCCGGCGAGGAGAATGCGTTCAGGATTTCGCGTCTCGGCTAGTGATGGGTCAGTTTCAACGGACCCCGGGGTCGTTCTCCTCATGGAGAACAGAATTTATAAGGTCCATCAAGTCAGGCGGAGTAACGCTTCCCTTCTCGGGTAAGGGGCTTATGTCGTCTACCACGAATCGTGCGAGTTCGGATGTCAACACACCGGGCAACATTCCATATTCCGCCTCGTACCGGCTAAGTGCGAGACGGATACGATTTCGGAGAGCTAGTTGGGCAACGGCGCGCCGCATTGGCAGCCGTTGGGGCAGAGCGCCAATCGTGCCCTTCAGAACGGCAACGTCTCTCTGGATCTCATTAAGTGCTTAGAGGATCGCCTTTTCGGCCGACACCTCGGTTTCGTTCAGACTTGCCACCTTGAATTGGCCAAAGTTCTTCAAAAACGGTGAGTGGCCTGGGTCGCTTTGACTGGCCTTGTACGTGGTTACTATCTTTTCAGCCAGCCGTCTCTTGAACTCGATTATCCGGGAAAACCTTAGATCGCGCGGGTATGGTATGTGTTCGATAATCCCGGTATCAAAAGAATAGTCGGTTTTGTCATCCTTGACGATCAGCGTGGGTTTGTCGAATGCAAGCCGCAAGCCGAGCTCGAACATGACGTTTGGGTTTTTGCCGCTCACATCGCACACGATGATGTTGGAGTTGTACAGGCTTTGCACGATGCGCTTCTGGATCACTCCGATTTCGTCGGAATCGCTCACCAGCCGAGCGGTGAACTTCGGCTCTTCGATCATATGAACGGTTTCCTTGATGATCGCCTGCACATCAGTCCAGTGCTCGGCTGGAACTCCGTCTAGCGCTGAGACCGGCATCACAATGCCGCACGTGGCTTCCTTCGGCTGGTCTGTCTCAGAACCGTTGCTCTTTTTCATTTGCCTACTCGTGCCATAGTACCGTGCCCAGGCGCTCGAGCAAAGATCACGACTTCGCTACTGTGGCACCCTCCATAGTCGAGAAGGCAATCGGCGAACACTTCGACGGAACACCATCGCACGATCCGAACGCAGGCAAGAATCCACACGCCGTCGAACTCGGGAGGTTAGGAGGAATGAAGGGCGGCAGGGCGAGAGCGCAAGCACTTACACCGGCCAAACGCAAGGCCATAGCCAAGAAAGCGGCGCGGGCGCGGTGGAGCAACGAGCAAGCATGGCCGTAATCTCACTTCCGTTGCTTTTCTGGAAATTGAATAATTCCGCCGTTCGCTTGCCTGCATGACTTCCGCTGGAGGTCGCCCGGCCAGCTAGCTAGAAGCGAGACGCAGTTGCTCAAGCGGAGCTTGGGGTCAGTCTCTCGCGAAAATCCATTTGATGTTTTGCGACGATCCAGCCTGGGGTAACAGCGCTTAAGAGAACCTCGGAGAGAACTGGAAGAATATGGATAACATAAGCGCCATTTTTTTAATTCGCTTTTATTTCAGTGAGATGGGCGAATTTTGTATCGATACACCGCAGCATTCGATCAACCCTGTTTATGGGAGACATACGAATGCCTTTACAATCCAGTGGATCAGATTTTCAATCGAGATTACGGATTATCCAGAAGCAGATCCAAGACTTTGAACTTTTCCTCGTTCGGAGCCAGCCCAGTGCTATTTCCTCAGGCACGCGGGAACTCGGACAAGGCCTCTCACTTGCCAAAGCTGGTATAACGATTCTTCTCCGGGAAAAAGAGTAAAGGCGGCGAACGGGACCCACCTACCTATGCATGTGGCCCTCTGAACGCGCAAAGGGCAAATCAGAACGTCCTTTATTTTCGACTAATCGCAAGTACGATCCTGAGTTGACACTTTGCAAGTTACTTGGCGTAAAGGCCATTTTGCATATACTGCGACGGCCACTATTTGTCGATTGTGGCTGCAGAGTTCAATATTTGCGGCCGTGAAATCCGGTCGCGACTCGCCGACGATGAAACACAGCTATCAACAGAAACAGAACGATCCCTGCTACAAAGAGTCCGAGGCGATGCTGGGTCCACGGGATCCGCATAGCTCGATAGCTCATATGTCCATTGCCAATTCGGAATGCTTCAAAAATCCCAGACCACTCTTCGCCGAGCATCACTCCGACAGTGCTGGCCATGACCGACGCGACGGCCGTCATGACCACGATTGTTGTGAAGCTCTCCCCAGATCCGTAGAGGCGACAGAGCCAACGCGCGAGCATGCTGGCAGCCCATCCATAAAGCAGAAAGAACGACAGAATGACAGCCAGATCGATCCCGGCCCGACGATGCCCGAGAGATCGGCGGACCTCCTGCTCCGTAACACCGTGGCTGTTTCCAATAACCTTGAAAAGACCTGCCATACACTCATCTCTGGCCCATCGATATTCGGCGATTCCTTCAAAGTGATTAGTATGTAGACCCCAGTGCACATCGGAATAGCGAATTGCTAGGTCTTCCGCAAATTCAGCATCATCGCTGAGGTGCTGTTTGTCTGAGCTGCGGCTTAGGTTCAGGGCCTTTGCGTGAGTCTCAATGGGCCATTGGCAGTTTGAATTCGCGGGTGGATGCTGTGCGCACGCAGTTAAGCAAGTGAGCCCGACGGCACAGGAGACTATTCGACGCACTTGTAAAGCGTCCTCCGTGGTCTATCGGAATCGTTGCCCACCTTTGTGTTGCAATCCTAATCCCCTATGTAGCATACTATTTCGCGGTACAAGGAGAAAAAACTTACTTTTTTATTCTTGGAGTCTGGAAGCAGACATTTCGGCCTTGGCTACCGCCCTGATTACGATAAATGCGAGAAGCCGGGGAATGCGTTTCGACATGGCATCGGACATTATCGTATATGGAAGTGTGATTTGGGGGCGAATGTTCGACACGCAATTTGGCTGATCTTGACGACTCTTATGTTTCGTGCGGTCTTTGGCCTGATCTTCGCTGGCTCGATACTCTTTGCGCAGGCCAATCAGTCAGCGGCAATAGCGCAAGCAAATCTTGGCGTGAGCCTCTCACAGAAAGGCGATTATCACGCGGCCATCGAGGCCTATAAGCAGGCCATAGCCATCGACCCCAATCTGCCCGGCATCTACTTGGATTTGGGTCTCGCCTATTTCAAATCCGGCGCATTCCGGCAAGCGCTTGCCGCATTTCAAAAAGAAGATGCCCGGGCCGCAAGCGACCGAACCAAGACACTCATCGCGATGAGCTATTTCGGGTTGGGCGAATACAAAGAGGCTGCGAGCGGGCTGGAGCCTACTGCTGCGACGCAGCCCGATAATACGGAGATCCTCTACCTGTTGGCCAAGTGCTATCTGTGGTCGGGCCAATACGACAAATCCAAAGACATTTTCCTGAAGCTCTTGACCCGCGACCCGAATTCAGCGCCCGTTCACATGCTGCTCGGAGAGGCATACGATGCCGATGATCGAACGCCGGAAGCAATCGCGGAATTTCAAGCTGCCATTCATGCAGATCGGAACGAGCCGCAGGCGCATTTCGGTTTAGGCTACCTGTTCTGGAAAGAAAAGCGCTACTCGGAGGCCGAAGCACAATTTCACGAAGCACTCCGTCAGGCGCCAGACGATCCGAAGGCGCTTGCCTTCCTCGGCGACATACTTCTGAGAAACGGGAAAATGCAGGAAGCTGAAGCGGATCTAAAGCGAGCCATCCAGGCCGACGACAAGCTGGCCATGGCGCATGTGGATCTGGGAGTCATCTACTCCGGGGAAAAGAATACCAAAGGCGCCATGGAGCAATTTCAGGCCGCCATCAAAGACGATGCGAAGCGCTACGACGCTCATTACAAACTCGCGCGCTTGTATCGCGAGCTCGGACGCACGGCTGATGCCGACGCAGAGTTCGCGATTGTCATGAAATTACACGAAGAGCAAAAAGCAGGGCCGCTGATGAAAATCAGCGGCCCACAATAGACAAACAGCTTGTGGTTCTTACTAGAAGTGCAGTTTTGCAGCGATTTGCAAGACGCGCGGGTCCCAAACGCTTGTAACTTTGCCGAAATTGCCATCCGAGTAAGTCGTATCCACATTGTTGAACTGCGTGTGATTGAACGTGTTAAACGATTCGAAGCGGATCTCGAAATTGCGCTGGCCGGATTCGCTGAAGGCGAAGCGCTTGAACAGCGAAATATCCCAGTTGTCTCGCCCCGGTCCGCGTAGAAGCCCCTTCCCGGCATCGCCCCAGGTGCCTGGCGCGGGCGGAGCGAAGACCGTGGTCGCATCGAACCATTGGGAAATAGTTCCGGGATAGGTCAAGGGGCCTACAACATTCGGCCGGTTGGTCGCTCCCGGAATACCGTTGCTGCCGTACGTGCCGCCCAGGAAGACACTCATCGCCAAGCCGCTCTCCATGGTGCCGATCGCCGAAATCTGCCAGCCGCCGAGGGCGGATTTCAGGAACAGACTATTTGTATTCCGGAAAAACGGCAAGTCGTAGATAAAATTGACGACGACAATCTGGTTGCGGTCAAGACCGCTGGGGCCGAAATCGTACGCGCGGTTATATGGATTCGAAACACCCGCCAAATCACCCACGCCGCCGTTTCCGGTTGCCGGATCGATGGCGCGCGACCACGTATACGCCGCTTGCAGCGTCAGGTCCTTGCGGATCTGAGAATTGAGTGAGACCTGCAGGCCGTTGTAGTAAGAATTTTCAGCGTCTTCCGACATGTTGATCTCTCCAAATCCGAGGTAAGGCACGACGGAATTGTACTGAGTCTTCCCCTGCGCGATGCTGGCGAGCAAACTCGGGTTATTGGCAGGGAGATTGATGTTTCGGTCGTCGTTCTGATGTCGATTCTGATTTCCGACATACTCGACCGACAACACAGACGACGCTCCGAGTTGCTGCTGAACACCCAGGCTGTACTGGTAACTCGCCGGATTCTTGTAATCGGAGTACGCGAGGCCAGTAATGCCCGGCGCGGTGATGGGCGCCGCGGCAGCAGTCCCGGTTGCAACGCTAACTGTCGGATCTGAAAGCAGAACGTTGCTGAGCGTGGAATTCAGGGTGAACGGCACGTTGGGGCCGGCGTTGTACACGTCGTTGCCCTGGATGCGTTCATACATAATTCCAAAGCCGCCGCGCACAACGGTCTTGCCGCTGCCGGTCAAATCATAGGCAAAGCCAAGCCGCGGCGCAAACAGCGCCCAATCATTCTGCACAAGGCCGCGCGGTATGCCGTTGTGTCCAGCAATCCCGATTCCGTTCAGGTAGAGCGGATATCCCGCAAGAATCGAATTGGAACTGGCGCCAAGGCCTGGGCTACCCGGCGCGATCGTACCATTGGGGAGAATGATGGCAGCATTCGCCGGATTGTAAAGATTCGTATAGAAGTTGGATTGGCGGTTATTTTGCTCGTAGGTGTGAGGGATGCCGTCCCAACGAAGGCCCAAGTTGAGAGTTAGTCTCGGGGTTACCTTCCAGTTGTCCTGTACGTACGCGGCGTATGACTTGCTGGGCCAATGACCGGCGTCTTGAATCGCCAGCTCGGAGTAGCTGTTTGCGTACCCCAGCAGGAAGTCCGCGAAGCCGTTGCCGGTATAGGTTCCGTTGAAATTAAAGTTTCCTTGTGTGTTCCCGAACAGGTCTTGAATCTTGGTATAAAGCATCCAGCTTGCGCCGAACTTCAATTGATGGCTGCCTTTGGTCCAGGAGAGGTCATCCCGGACTTGATAGTCGTCCGCTTTGTTATGCCACGGCCAGCTTCCGATATCGAACTGCGCGCTCTCCCCGCCCCCCAAGATGATGCTGGGAATGCGGTTGTCATTGTTCCCGGGAAAGAGTTCCGGAACACTGAAGCCGCTTGGCCGCGTAATTGTACCCTGCGGCACGATACTGATCCGATTCCCGTTGTAGTTGAATGCCGTCTCATTCAACAGCGTCGGACTGATGGAATACGTGGCATGAACGACGCCGCTGTAAGACGGATTGCCGAAAACATCACGGCTGGTCGGCAGGTTATCGGAGTTCCACTGAGACGGTGAATACGTCTGGCTGATGGATTCGTCTACCCAGTGTCCAAAGATCCAGAATTTATCCGTGAAGTGATGATCGATTCGGATGATCTCCTCGCGGACGTTTGTCGGCGCATTCGCGCCCCCAACAAAGTTGCCGGTCGTGACGCCATTCGCGGTCGAAAGGATCGACTGTCCCGGGAAGATGCCTGCGGTCAGCAGCGATTGTGCGTTGGGATCGAGCAGCGAGGCTGGAATCGTATTGTTGGGCCAAGCCACATATGGATTCGCTCCCGCACAAGGGCTCAAGCCCACGCCCGCGGCCGCGAATTTTGCTGCGATAGTCGGTGCAACCTGATTCGAGCAGGGTGTATGGAAGTTTGCCAAGTTCGACCCCAGCGTCGAACCGAAATTGCCGCCGTATTGGCTTGTCAGCGGTACCTGCTGGTTGATAGAACCGCCTTGGACAATCTTGCGCCACTCCTGGTTGTAGAAGAAAAAAGTCTTTTCGCGGCTCCGGTTGTAAACCTTCGGAATGAACACCGGGCCACCAATATTGAAGCCGTAGATGTTTTGGCGAAGCTCCGGAGCCGGCTTGCCGGCCTGATTTAAGAAGAAGTTATTGGCGTCCATCGCATCGTTGCGGAAGAATTCCCACAGCTCACCGTGGAAATCCTTGGCTCCGCTCCTGAACACCATGGTCATTGTGGCGCCCGAGGCAAGGCCGAATTCGGCGCTGTAGTTCGACGTCAGGGCGCGGAATTCTCCGATAGCGTCAATGGAGGGCATGACGCTGATGTTGCCCGAGCCGCCGCGATCAAGGTCCTCACCGCCGTCGATCATATACAGGTTGTGAGATACCCGCAGACCGTTGAAACTCACCGTCGAGTTGCCGCCGACCGGCGTTGGGCTCTGGAAATCGCTCATGTTGCTCGATGCGCCCGGAATCAGCGCAGTCAGGGTGTAGAGACTGCGCCCATTCGTTGCGAGCTGTGTTACTTGCTGGCCGGTGATCACGTTGCTGACTTCGCCGGATTCGGACTGAACCTCGACCGCGTTCGCCTCGACCGTGACGCTCTCTTGCGTGCTGCCAACTTCGAGACTGAAATCAACGCGAGAACGATCGCCGACGTTCAGTTTTATGTCCTTCTGCTCGGAGACTTTGAATCCCGGCACTTCGGCGCGGACGTTGTAGTTTCCAACTTGGGCATCCGGAACGACGTACTGACCGGAGTCATTGGTCGTGATGTGGCGAGTCTGGTTCGTATCTGTGTTAGTGATTGTGATTCCGACGTTGGGCACGACTGCGCCGGAAGGATCTGTGACGGTCCCGAGGATTGTGCCGCCAGATCCTACCTGGGCAATCGCCATCAATGCGGAAGCCATTAGGAGAAGGCAGAATGATACGATTCGACTCGGTATCGTGAGCGGAGCGTTTGAGCTCGAGGAAGACTGCTGAGTGCAAAGCTGCATGGGTGCGTACCTCTAACTGAGAGTGTCGGTTGGGCATGCGTTTGAAGGCGAACTCCTCTTGCATGGCCCCAAAACTTCTGGAATCATATCAGCTTCTAATGTCAAGATGGGGGTAAATTCGAAAAAAAATTCAAAGTCGTCAGCCTTGGAGCGTTGGGAAGCAGACATTCGGCTTTGGAAACGGCGCAGGAATATGCGATTCATAGTTGCGCTTCTTCTATCAATCGCTTTGGGTCCCGCCAGTCACGCGCAGAATAGCGCCCCGGTACCCATCCAGCCATTCGCTTTACATGTCCGTCAAGTAGAGGATGCGTTAGAGTACTTGGGCCAACCGCTGCCCGCTCGGGATCAGAGAGCAATCAACGATGCTTTCGGGCAAGCGGACGAAAGCAAGTCCGTTGCACAGATCGAGAAAGTTCTAGATAAGTATGTTCTCTGCTTTGTCGACATCAACGCGGAGAGCCGAGTGAAAGTCGAACCCGGCCCGGCTAAACCGGAGCTAGTGGAAGGAGGAACGCGGTTGTTCCTGGTGAAGGTCGATAACCAGGCGCAGATCACCGCCCCCTTGGTTGTCGAAAGTCCGAGCTCAGGCGAGGTTTATGTTCGCTCTCAGGGGGATCCCGAACCCGAGATGAAACTGACATCGCGTGATGCGGCTGAACGGTGGGCAGAGTTCTCGCTCTTCAATAAGCCGCCGATGAACAAGGCTCTTTTGGGGATCGCGGTTGAATATCAGATTATTGAAGTCTACAGCCGCGATCGCGGACAGCGGGCCGCAAAGATCAGTTTCAACGTGGGGCAAGGCTCGCAAGACATTGGCTTCCGCAACGACATATTGATCGTCTTCAACGCGCTTCCGGCTCATCGGATTAAGCTCCACATTCGCGACGAGAACGGGAATCCTGGGATAGCGTCATTTGTGGTCCGCGACCGCCAGAATCGCTTGTATCCAAATCCGGCTAAGCGCCTGGCTCCAGACTTTTTCTTCCAGCCGCAGATTTACCGCTGGGACGGAGAGACACTCGATCTGCCGGATGGTTACTACACCATCGAATACAGGGGCGGGCCGGAGTTCCTCACGCACACCGAAGAGCTTGCGGTTGACGCGAATGGTCCGGCGGAACTCAGTTTCCGGCTGGAACGGTGGATCGATCCGTCTAAATTCGGTTGGTATTCAAGCGACCATCACATCCACGCGGCAGGCTGCTCTCACTATCAGAATCCGACGGAAGGCGTGCTTCCGAAAGATATGAACCGGCAAGTTCGCGGCGAAAACCTGAATATCACGGCGGTGCTGACCTGGGGACCCGATTACTATTACCAGAAACAATTTTTCAGCGGTCATGACGACCCGCTCTCGACAGCGTCATGCCTGATGCACTACGATCTCGAAGTCTCGGGCTTTCCTTCCAGCCACGCGGGCCACCTCGTTCTGCTCGGGCTGCATCAGCAGGATTATCCCGGGGCAAAACGCATTGAGGATTGGCCGACTTGGGATCTCCCCATCCTGCAGTGGGCAAAATCGCAGGGAGCGACGGTGGGATTTGCGCATTCCGGATGGGGACTTCAGGTGAGCGGGCATGATCTGCCGACGTTCCAGATGCCCGCCTTTGAGGGGATCGGAGCAAACGAATATATTGCCGACGTTACTCAGCCCGGCGCGGTCGATTTCATCTCAGCGGGAGACACTCCGTACGTCTGGGAATTAAACATCTGGTATCACACGCTGAATGCGGGTTTCCGGACCAGAATCTCGGGGGAGACAGATTTCCCGTGCATTTACGACGGCCGTGTCGGTCAAGGAAGAGGTTACGCGAAAATCGACGGCGCCTTAAGCTATGCCAAGTGGCTGGAGGCGATTCGAACTGGCAGAACCTATGTGTCAGATGGACGCAGTCATCTCATGGATTTCAGCGTGAACGGCGTTGAGATTGGGACTGACAACAGTGAGGTGCGCCTCAGCGCGCCGGGTACGATCACAGCGCGAGTGCAGGTGGCGGCCAACCTGGATCCGGTTCCGAATGAGAGAATCCGAAACCTTGAATATGATGAAAAGCCCTATTGGGATCTGGAACGGGCGCGGATAGGCAACACCAGGGAGGTTCCGGTCGAGTTAGTGGTCAACGGCAAGGCGGTAGCGCGTCAGCAAATAGTTGCGGATGGAAGCAAGCACGACGTTGTATTTCAGACCGCAATCAAGAAAAGCAGCTGGGTGGCGATACGGATTTTGCCGTCTTCGCACACTAACCCGATGTTTGTCCTTGTGGGCGGCAAACCGATTCGAGCTTCGCGGCGGAGCGCGGAGTGGTGTTTGGCGGCAGTGCATCAGTGCTGGACGCAAAAGGCCCGGAACATCTCTCCGGCTCAGCTCGGCGATGCGAAAAAAACATACGATCACGCAGCTGAGGTGTATCGACGGCTGATTGCGGAAAGCGGTGCGGAGGAATGAGCAATTAACCCTGTCTACGCCTGTTGCGGCGCTATCGCGAGCATGTGCAGGGACAGACGCCTATGGTTTTGGATTGGTGACCACGACACCTACGATTCCCCGGTGGAACCGTGTTAAAAGGCTACGATGAAAGGAGGGTAGGAACATGGCAACGCTCGATTGGTCACAATGCCCCGCCGTGGAAAGCATCCCCGGCAAGGTCAGCGGCGCATGGGTATTCAAGAATACCCGATTGCCCGTTGCGACCGTCATTGAGAACCTTGAAGATTTAAGCATCGAGGAAGTGATGGAACAATTCGACGTGACCCGGGAGCAGATTGCAGCCGTGCTTGATTTCGTCGCCCAGAGCCTTATCGCTTCCGCACCGCAACCGCTTCCTGCGTCTATTGATGCTCATCCTCTTTGACCACGGAACACCAAAGGGCCTTGCCCGCGCGCTCCCCGATCATACCGTCATAAAAGCCCAAGCCCGAGGGTGGGACACACTTCACAACGGCGCGTTGCTCACCGTTGCCGAAGAAGCGAACTTCCATTTATTGCTGACCACCGACAGAAGAATCCGCTATCAGCAAAATCTTATCGGACGCAAAATCGCCATCATTGTTTTGACCGGGAGCACGAAATGGTCACGGGTCAGATTGCATCTTGAACGCATAGCCGCAGTGGTGAACGCTGCCGCGCCGGGCAGCTTTGCCGAAGTAGACATTCCTTTTGAGTAACTCGCGCCGATGCTGGAATGCTTACCCCGCCAATCCTTCGATCTTGGACCCTACGAAGCCTGTTCCGTCGCATAGTATCGCGCGCTTTCCAGCCGGCGTTTCACGCAAAATTGTCAGCGCTTGTAATAATTGTGCCAATACCCCGTCCTTAGTGCTGACAAGGACGGAGGGCGCCTGCAACTAGCAACGAGAGAGTGCATGGTTTCCACGCACACGGGTGAATTCAGCCGGTTATTCGACCAATACCACGGCTTGGTTTTCCGGACGGCGTACCGGATCACCGGAAATGCCGCGGATGCCGAAGATGTTTTGCAAACCATCTTTTTGCGCCTGGTGCGGCGCGACCCCAGCAGCCAGCGTCTCGAAAATGAGGAAAGCTATCTGCGCCGGGCTGCCGTGAACGCCTCCGTGGATTTGATTCGAGCGCGACAGGCGGAGGCGAGAGCTCCGCTTCGCGAGGTGGGATTCGAGACGCCTTCGGGCGAAGTACAGGAGTGTTTGCGGCAGGCGCTGGGGCGTTTGAGCCCGCGATCCGCGGAAGTTTTTGCGCTTCGTTTTCTGGAGGATTTCACGAATCAGCAGATCGCGAAATCGCTCAATATCTCACAGGTGCTGGTTGCCGTGACGCTGCATCGGGCGCGGCGCCAGCTGCAGAAAGAAATTCGATCTTGTTTGGGGGGCCGGTTATGAGTCAGCGGGAATTGGATAAAGCGATTGCGGAAATGCGCAAGGAGCAGGTGGACGATAAGGTGGTGCGCGATGTGGCGAAGCGCGTTTTCAGCCGTGTTTTCGATTCCGCCTTTATTCCCGATCCGGAGCGAATTCGCGGCTGTGCCGATTTCCAAGCGCTGATTCCCAGCTACCTGGGCAAGAACCTTACGCCCGCGCGCGCGCTGCTGTTCGAAGATCATACGCGACATTGCGTGGCATGCCGTCACGCCCTGCAAGAGGCGCGTGCAGGAGACCGGCAGGTTCAGACCACCGCGACACCCTCCCCCAAGCGCATCCCCATAATGGTTTGGGCGCTGGCCGCATGTCTCCTTCTGGGAATTGCAATCGGCGTCACAGGCGCGCTCAACGGACTTCTGCCGGGGCAGCATGCCATTCGAGCCACAGTCATGAGCGTAGAAGGGAACCTGTACCGCGTATCCGATTTCGGGACTTCTTTGGTGGAGGCCGGCGCGTTGATTACGAATGCGGAAGAACTGCGGACGGCTAAAGGGTCCCGCGCCATTCTGCGGCTGGTCAGCGGGGGCGAGGTTGAAATGGCGGAACGGTCCGATGTCTCCGTGTCGCGCGGCTGGCGAGGAACGGAAATCAGTCTGGAGCGCGGGCATATCATCGTCGACGCGCTCAATCCGGGACAGAAACCGGTATACGTGAGCAGCGAAAGCGTTTTCATTCCGGTGAGAGATGCAGTGCTGTCGGTGAATCGCGGCGCGAAGGGCGCGCGAATCGCGGTGGCCAAAGGTTCCGCTCAAGTGGAGCAAGGGCCGAAAACGTTCGACTTAAGCGCGGGACAGCAAATCGCGACAGACTACCGCCTGACCAGCGTACCGATCAGCGTGGAATTTGCGTGGAGCAAGAACGCGGACCAGTACCTTGCCTTGCTGAATGAGTTATCGACGCTTCAGAAGCAGTTTCAATCGATACCTTCACCGGGACTACGTTACTCATCGAATCTTATTAAATACGTTCCGGAGAACACCATCATCTACGCTGCGGTTCCGAATCTGGGGGGCACGTTAGCGGAGGCAAAACGGATGTTCGATCAACGGTTAGCCGAAAGCGATGTTCTGCGTGAATGGTGGCAGCAAAAATCAGCGGGCGGTGCGGATTTCGATCGCGTCCTGACGCAGATCACTTCTTTCAGCCAGTATCTAGGGGATGAGATCGTGTTTTCAGTTCCATTGCTGGGTCCGCATCAATATGGCGACCCGCTGTTCCTGGCCGAGGTTCGAAAGCCTGGATTAGAGGACTTTCTGAAAGAGAATGCGAAGGAATCCGGCGGGCAACTCTCCGTCTCAGTCAGCAACGGCCTGCTGATTGCGTCGCCGGATGCGCAGGAAGTTGCTCAAGTGAAGCGGGGATCGAGTGAATTTACACGAACGCCTTTCTACAACCGGATCGAGGCATCTTATCAAAGCGGGGCGGGGTATCTTCTGGCGATCGACATGGAACAAATCGTGTCGAAATCCGTAAGTAATCCCGAGAAAGAGATTCCGCCTGGTTTCAACAACACGCAATATCTTTTGCTTGAAAGGCGCGGCTTGGATGGGGGCACGGAAACGCGCGCATCGCTTTCCTTTTCGGGAGTTCGCCAAGGTATTGCTTCCTGGCTGGGAACGCCGGGAGCGATGGGGTCCTTGGATTTCGTCTCTCCGGACGCCAGTTTTGCCGCTTCGTTTGCCATGAAGAGTCCGCGCGCCATCATGCAAGAGCTCATCAGCTTCGTGTCCCAGGCCGACGCGCAATTTTCAGGGGAGTTAAGCCAGTTCCAATCTCAAGCGGGGGTCAATCTAGTGGATGACCTAGCCGCTCCTCTGGGCAGCGATGTCACGTTTGCCGTCGAGGGGGCGGTGCTTCCACTGCCTGCATGGAAAATCGCAATCGAAGTTTACGACCCGGGGCGCTTGCAGCAAACGCTCTCCACGCTGGTGGAGCGCTTCAACCAGCAATCGTCCGCCGAACAAGGGAAGCTGCAGCTGGCCAGCGAACAGATAAATTCACGCACGTTCTATTCGCTACGGATGAGCAAAGTGCCGAGTCTCGCTGCCTACTATACGTTTACGAATGGCTATTTGCTGATGGGTTCAAGCGAGGCGAATCTCGTTCAGGCTATCCAGAATCGGCAAAGCGGCCACACGCTTGTGAACTCCTCGAAGTTCCGCGATCAACTTCCACAAGACAGCTACGCGAACTTTTCCGGCATCCTATACAGCGATCTCAATGGCGCGCTGGCTCCTCTTGCAAGCCAGCTAAAGGCGTCCGCGACATTGTCGAGCGCCCAGCAGCAATCGCTTTCGGCGCTACTATCGAGCACGACTCCTGGATTAATCTGCGTTTATGGCGAGCCGGATCGGATCGTCGCCGCGACCAGGAGCTCATTTCTTGGGTTCAATCTAGGGACGCTGGCGGGAATCGAACAAGGGAAGGCGCTGCTGCCACTGATTTCCTCGAGCGCGATGGCCGCGGGGAAACTGGAGCTATCGAAGCGCCCCGCGCGGAGCCGTGAGTGAAAGATCTGGAATCAACCACAACCGTACTTCCATCCGCGAATGGCGCGCTTCCGGCTTCTCCCGCTGCTCACGCCGGCCCACCGGTTATCGAGCTGCGCGGACTTTCCGTATGGCTCGGCGCCCGCGAGGTTCTTCGCGATGTGACCTGCTCCTTTACCGGCCGGACGATAGGCCTGCTGGGCCCAAACGGCGCGGGAAAATCAACGCTCATTAACACGCTGTTGGGTTTCTGGACTCCTTCGGCCGGATCGGCGCGCATCTTCGGATCGGATATCCGGACGGACGCGAAAAGGATTCGCAGCCTCATCGGCTATATGCCGGAAAACGACGCCTTCATCAGCAATATGAGCGCAGTCTCGTTCATCCGATTGATGGCTGAATTAGCGGGCCTTCCGCCGGAAATGGCTCTCGAGCGCGCGCACGAATCCCTGTTCTATGTGGGGTTGGGTGAAGCGCGTTACCGCAAGCTCGGCACGTACTCGCTGGGAATGAAACAATTGGCCAAGCTGGCGCAAGCGATCGCGCACGGGCCCAAGCTGCTTATACTGGACGAGCCGACGAACGGACTCGACCCGCCCGCGCGGCAACGCATGATCCGCCTGGTTCGCGAGATGCGCGACAGCCGAGAAATGCACATTGTTCTGTGCTCGCATCTGTTGCGCGATGTGGAGGAGAGCTGCGAAGAAGTGGTGATCCTCAAGCAAGGGCGGGTGGTTCACTACTCGAACCTGGAGTACGAACGCCGCTCGAATCGGCGTTTCCTCGAGCTTGAATTGCAGGGCGACAGCGCTGAATTTCTGCGGGAAGCGGAAGCGCTGGGGTGCGAATACGCACCGGGCGCGACGAATCGAATCAAGCTGGTTTTAGGGGACAACGTAGAAATCAGCGATATCTATCGCATTGCCGCCGACCGGAATATCCAGATTCGACGCCTCAGTTTCCGCCGCGACACCCTGGAAGACATTTTTCTCAAGGCCATGGAGAACACCGATGGCGGTTTATAAGCGCACTTACCGCGGGTACTCCGGCGCGGTCACGCCGGCTTGGTCCCGCTTTTTGATTTTGTACCGGTACTCCCGCAGAACGCTGTTCCGATCGAAATTCCAGACCGCTTTCTTCGTGCTCTGTTTCTTTTTTCCTCTGCTTTGCCTGTTGGGGATTTACGCGAATTCCAATCTCAGCGCGTTCTCGTTTCTGGGAACGCGATCGGGGCCGCTTTTGAATGTGAATGGCGCCTTCTTTCTTATCTACCTGGGCGTCCAAGGCACTCTCGCGTTTATACTCACGGCTTTTATGGGGCCGGGCTTGGTTTCGCCCGATCTTGCGAACGGCGCGCTGACGCTATATCTCTGCCGCCCGTTGTCGCGAACCGAATACGTGCTCGGCAAGATGTCCGTACTCCTGATCCAACTGTCGTGGATCACGTGGGTGCCCGGGCTTGTGCTTTTCTTCGTGCAAGCGAGTCTTTCGGGTAGGGGATGGCTGACGAGCAATCTCTGGATCGCCACCGGTATTGTTTTAGGCTCGCTCCTCTGGATCACCGTACTGGCTCTGCTTTCGATGGCGATATCCGCCTGGGTGAAGTGGCGCATTGTCGCCGGGGCGCTGCTGCTCGGGACATTTTTCTTCGGAGCGGGATTCGCTCAGGCCATCAACGCTGTCCTGCGAACGTATCACGGGTTTGTCATCGATTTGGGAACCCTTATCTCGATCATCTGGCACAATCTGCTGCACGACCCATTTGCGCCGATTTCTGTCGCTGAGGCCTGGATCGCTCTGCTCGCCTTTGCTGCATTCTGCCTTTTCCTGCTCATGCGCAAAGTGAAAGCGAATGAGGTGATCCGGTGAACGATCAGATCGTCTTCGACAATGTGTCGAAGTTTTATGGAGATGTCCTAGGCGTAAATCGCGTGAACCTCTCGATTCCGCCGGGCATTACCAGCCTGGTTGGTCCGAACGGTTCCGGCAAGACCACGCTGATGAACCTGATGACGGGCCTGATCCGTCCGTCGCGGGGCAGCATCCGCATCCTGGATCTGACTCCGGATCAGCCGGAGCAGCTGTTTCGTGTTGCCGGATATTGCACGCAGTTCGATGCGTCTCCGAGAGGGCTCACCGGGTATCAATTTATTTCCCTGTATCTGCGTCTGTTCGGATACGACGCTGCGAAATGTGACGAGCTCACGTGGCGAGCGATTGACCGCGTGGGGTTGAGAGAGGCCGCTCACCGGAAAGCGGCGGGTTACAGCAAGGGCATGCGACAGCGCATCCGGCTCGCCCAAGCGCTGGCGCACGAGCCGCGTATCCTCATTCTCGATGAGCCGTTGAACGGCCTCGATCCTCTGGTTCGAGCTGAGACCATCGCTCTTTTCCGATCATTCGCGGCGGAAGGCCGCCACGTCATCCTGTCGAGCCACGTACTGCATGAAGTTGACATTATTTCCGATCAGGTGATTCTGATGAGCGGCGGATACGTTGTCGCGGAGGGAAACATTCAGGGCGTTCGAAGCGAGATTCAGGATCAACCCATGCAGATTCTCATCCGCTGCGATCGACCAGCCTTGCTCGCGTCGCGGGTCTTTTTGGAGGATCATGTCGTCGAAGTCCGCATTCACAACGACCGGCGCGGTTTGCTGGTAAAGACCAGCGACCCCGACCGCTTTTATCTGCTGATGAATCGGATCGCGCTGGATGGATTGGGCGTCGAATCGGTGGCGCCCATTGATGACGATGTGAACTCGGTCTATGAGTATCTGATCGGCACGGAAGAAGTGACGCAATGAAAGAGCTTTGGTGGAACCAGATCGGGGCGGTTATCCGCCTGGAGATGAAGAAGACTTTCTTTGCGAAACGAGGCTTGTGGATTTATCTTCTGGCGCTGGCTCCGGTGGCGCTGTTTCTGGCGCATTCGCTGGTCGAGATCCACTTTCACGGCGTGCGGCGGGAAATGGCGCGCCAAACCTCGAGAAAGCTGACTGAACAGGATTACGCCGCTCTTCATGAAGGCATGACGCGCGATGAAGTTATCGCGAGGTTTGGCAATCCACCTGTCTCGTATGACCGCACGAGAAGGGTTCGAAGGGGTCCTCACGCGTTCGACAACATCTCTGTCGAGACCTTGCGCTACTCTGACGGCGCGAGCGAGTTGGTTGTGCATCTCGAAAACGGAGTTGTTACGGATCACAGCATCAACTCCGGAGTTACGTTTGGCCAAGACAGCTATGTCTTCGCCGGGGTGTTTCAATTCTTCTTCTTGCGGCTGGCCGTGTTCTTTGGGTGCCTCGGCATCTTCATGAATCTGTTCCGCGGCGAAATGGTAGACAAGAGTTTGCATTTTTACCTGCTGGCTCCCATTAGGCGTGAGATTCTTCTGGCGGGCAAGTATCTGGCGGGGTTGGTCGCGGCTACCGTGATCTTCACCTCCAGCACGGCATTACAACTGATAGCAATGTCCGTGCAGTGGGACGCGAATACCATCAGCCGTTATCTGTATCAGGACCACGGACTCGCGCAGATCGGCGCATACCTGGGTGTCACGGTGCTCGCCTGTGTCGGGTACGGGAGCATTTTTCTTGCAGCGGGGCTGCTGTTCAGGAATCCGATTGTGCCGGCCGCGGTCATTCTGATCTGGGAAGCTGCGAATCCGATACTTCCATCGGTGCTCAAGAAGCTGAGTGTTATTTACTACCTGAAATCGCTTTGCCCGGTGGACATACCTCTCGACCCCGGGATGCCGGCTCTGTTTGCGCTGCTGGTCTCGAATCCCGAGCCTATTTCGGCGTACCTTGCCGTGCTCGGACTCGTTGGACTGTCGGTGCTTGTACTTTGGTCATCGAGCAGGCGGGTTCGCAGGCTGGAGATCAACTACACCACGGAGTAGCGCGGCGCCGGTACATTTTGAATCTCGCCGGGCCCACGATTCGTAATTCGCTATCGATGAGCCTTCGCCTTTTTCTAACGTTTTCAATTTGCGGCCTGGCATTGCGCGCACAAGCGCCGGACGTGAACGCAATCATGAAGCGCGTAGCGGCAAATCAGGATCGCGCCGAGCAAGAGCGTGCTAAATACACGTATACGCAGACAGTTCGCATTCGAGCCCTGCGGTCGAACGGCAAACTTTCGCGCGAAGAATCTGTAGTGTATAGCGTGCTGCCGACGGAAAAGGAAACCAAGAAAGAGGTGGTCAAGTTCAGCGGCCGATACGAGCACAAAGGCCAGATTGTCGATTGCCTAGCGCAATAGCTTCGAATGCTGAACCACGTTTTCTGGCGATCGGCCGGACGCAAACAGGACGCTATACGCTCGTCGTTTTCACCCCCAGGGAAAGTGTTGACGGAATGATGCTGCGACCCATTAGCGCTCGCTACATGCACCAGAAGGAGATCAAAAAATATGAGCAAGAAATTGCCCGTGTTCAAAACCGATAAGCAAGCCGAACGGTTCCTCGACAAGGACTTATCGGAATACATCAGCGGAGAAAGCTTTGCGCCGCTTCAGTTTGAATTCAGGCCTAAGCAGAAATCGATTAATCTCCGAATCTCGGAGGAGCTGCTGACAGCCATTCGTACTGATGCGGAACGGTACGGCATCCCTTATCAGCGATACATCCGCCAGACCTTGGAAGCGGCTGTGGGCAATCGCAGAAGCCGCGCAGCCCGCACAGGTAGGTAGTCGCGCCCGCGAGAAATACGCCAACTACTCTTTTAGCAGTTGACGCGCAATCACCAGCCTCTGGATTTCGCTCGTGCCTTCGCCAATCGTACAAAGCTTGACGTCGCGATAAAAC
>JBAUUG010000277.1:0-5560 GCA_049582585.1 Bryobacteraceae bacterium
ACCTCGAGAGAAGATGTCGATTCACCTACTGAACTTAACAACCCGACAGCTATCTGAAGTGCCCGGTTCGAAGGGCTTGTGGAGCCCCCGCTGGTCGCCGGACGGGCGATACATTGCCGCCACCGCGACTGATTTCAGCACGCTCTACATCACTCACTGGAAAAACCCGCGGTGGAGACAAATCGCCGGAATGTTCAACATCGATCATGCAGCCTGGTCGGCGGATTCTCGTTACATCTATTTCGATGGCCGTGACGAGGCTGGACAACGCGACCTGTTCCGCGTGTCCATTCCGCAGGGTAAGCTCGATCGATTAGCCGATTTACGGAAGTTCGTTATGCCTGATGAGCATTGGTTCGGCGTGGCGAGGGACGGGGCGCCTCTTGCGCTCCAAGCTACCTCTGTCAAGGAAATATGGGCGATGAAGTACGTTCTGCCCTAGGCCGCAAGCGCAGGTTATTAGACCAGCCTGTCTTAATCGGCATGGCTGCCGATCCAGAACTAGGCGATGGTGTGCTCATCTTCGACCAGGCCAAGTGCTCGATAATGTAGCCCAATGCGCACCGAGAACACTCGGTCACGATCCTTAAGTTTCTTGAACTGTAAACTCCGGTGATACGGCTTCTGACGGAACATACTGTAGGCTCGTCGAGCGTCTCTCCTCACCTCCTTGGGCAAATTGGCGAACGCGCTACGGAAGGCGCGGGTGGTCCGTGATGAGATCAAAGCAGCTCATCTAGAGGTCGAGTTTCACCGCGCTTGATCTCGTCTTCTGCTTCTAGCACGAGTCTCGATAGTTTCTCTGGGTCACGCGCAAAGCTTGTTTCCCAAGCTTGATCGTCCGCCAGACTATCAATGATCTGCGCAGCTATGGCATCCTGCGTATCAGGCGGGAACTCCTCTAGCTTCTGCAGAGCTCGCTCCAACAGCACTGTCATAAGTAAAAAGTATCAGAATTTCATCGAATATTCCTGACGGAATGGGCGTGTTGCCGAGCGGATTCGCGATTGGGAAGAGCGCGGTCAGCAGAACTACACAGTTTGTCAGAATCTGGAAAATAGCTGCGAGCGGCATGAAATCCAGCATAAGATGGACGCGCGTGAATTCTAGGTTCCGATGCTATTCTGAAAGCGCTCCCCTCCCCAGTACTCATGGATTTTCTTGCAGGTCTAAACCCGCAACAACAGGAAGCAGTCCGCCACGTGGAAGGTCCGCTGCTGTTGCTTGCGGGCGCCGGCAGCGGGAAAACGCGCGTAATCACGCATAGGATCGCGCACCTGATCGAGGCCCATCACATTCCAGGATTCGCGGTCCTGGCTGTCACTTTCACCAACAAAGCCGCGGATGAGATGCGGCAGCGCGTCACCGATTTGCTGGGCAACAGAACGGCCGGGAACGCGCCCGTTCTCTCGACGTTTCATTCCTTCTGCGTACGTTTATTGAGGCGAGACGGCGCATCGCTGGCCGAGATTCGCCCGGGCTTCACGCGGCAGTTCACGATCTACGATGACGACGATCAACTCGCGCTAATGAAGTCGATTTACAAGCAAATCGGGCTGGACGAGAAGTTCATGCAATACCGGGCGGCGCTCTCTCGAATCAGTCACGCAAAAAGCCATAACGAGACGCCCCAGGACTGGTACCGCGCGGCGACAGACCCAATGCTTACGCGACTCGCCAAGGTCTACGAACTTTACGAAGATCGACTGCAACAGGCGAATGCGCTTGATTTCGACGACTTGCTGCTCGAATGCGTACGCCTGCTGCGGCATGACGATGCCTTGCGCCAGCTTTATAACCGGCGATACGAGTTCGTTATGATCGACGAGTATCAGGACACCAATCGGACCCAGTATGAGCTGATGCGCCTGCTCACCGAGGTCCGTCAAAACGTCTGCGTGGTGGGAGATGAAGATCAATCCATTTACGGGTGGCGCGGCGCCGATATTCGCAACATCCTCGATTTCGAGCGGGATTATCCAGATGCAGTGGTGATTCGCCTGGAGCAGAATTATAGATCGACGAAGAATATTCTCGAGGCCGCGAGCGCCGTCGTCGCGAACAATAAAGAGCGCAAGGGCAAATGGCTGTGGACCGATTCAGGCGCCGGGGCGAAGATTGGTTATTACGAAGCGCACGATGGCGAAAACGAGGCCCTGTTCATCGCCGATACCATCGAGAAGCTGCTCGCGAAAAATCCGCTGGAACGCGCGGCCGTTCTTTACCGGACAAACTTTCAATCGCGCCAGATAGAAGAAGCACTTCGGCGTTATGGCCGCAAATATCTCGTCGTGGGCGGCTTCAGCTTTTACCAACGGGCCGAAGTGAAAGACTTGCTCGCTTATCTGAAGGTCTTGCTGAGCCCTCAAGATTCGGTCAGCTTGCTGCGGATCATCAATACGCCCGCGCGGGGAATCGGCAAAGGCACTATCGAGCAGATGGAGCAGTATGCGTTGGAGCGCGGCATGAGCCTGTGGAACGCCCTCCCGAAGATGCTCGAGGAGAGAGCTTTTCCAACGCGCGCCGAATCGGCGGTTAAATCGTTCCTGAAACTCATGGACGAGCTGAGAGAAGCGGTAGCGGCAAAACCGGCGCATGAAACCTTGCGCGAGATTCTTCAGAGAACGGGTTATGCGGCGATGCTGAAGAGCGATGTTTCGCCGGAATCGGAATCTCGCCTGAGCAACCTGGAAGAATTAGTGAATGCTGCCGCCGAGGCCACTGAACGGGGTGAAACCGCATCCGACTTCCTGGACCATGCAGCCCTGGTTTCGGATGCCGATGCAGTCGATGAGCATGCCGCCGTATCGCTGCTTACCGTTCATAACGCGAAGGGTCTTGAATTCACGAACGTGTTCCTGGCGGGTCTAGAAGAAGGTATTTTCCCGCACAGCCGCTCGTTAGCTTCGGAAGCGGCAATGGAAGAGGAGCGGCGGCTCTGCTACGTGGGCATGACCCGGTCACAGAAGCGGCTTTATTTGACGTGGGCGCGCCGGCGCCGTAGGTTCGGCGGGGGGCAGTTTGAGCCTTGCCTGCCTTCTCGTTTTCTGAACGAAGTGCCGCCCAGCCTGCGCGAGAAGCTTTCTTCGTATAGCGAACCGCACGTGGATGAAGTGGACTTGTTCGCCGAACAGGATGACGTTCGAGCCTCTGTGAAACGCAACCTGTACACCGGACGCACGTATAACTCGGTGGAAAACATTGCTCAGTTCTTCTCTGAGCGCGGGATGTCCCCGCCTTCCGGCTTCACGCGGAGGGCTGAGCCGCCCCAAGCGCCCGCGCCTCCAAGAACACCGCCGCCGTCTCCGCCGCGCCCAGTAGGGAAGAGTGGCAAATTTGGCGCGGGCGCGACCGTTCACCATCCGAAATACGGCCGCGGCACTGTGCTTCGCAGAGAAGGCGAGGGTGAGGATGCGAAACTAACTATAAGTTTCCCTGGATACGGGTTGAAGAAGATCATCGAGAAGTACGCAGGAATGAGAGTGGAAAAATGAACACCAAGCACGTTGGCGACCGGGAAGAACGTAAGCGGCTGAAACGCGCCGCGCGCAAGAAGGCTGCTCCGAAAGCGAAACGGGCCGCGGGCGTAGCGCGTGGCTCAAATAAGCACAAAGTTAAGAAAATGATCAAGGGTCAGCGCAAGCGGTAGCTGCAGCCCTAGAGCCTTCGCGCGCCCGTCTTCGTCTCACGGATGGTGATGCCGGGCGTCGCAAAACGGAAGCCCACGCGCTCCATGCCGGTCTGAATATACTGGTTGCGCATGAACCAGCGCCACACGTTACCAGTGAGCAAATTCTCGATGCTCAGCAGCGAAATTCCTATGTCGATGCCCACTACGTCGTGATCCACCCATAGTTTCTGGTCTTGCCAGTTTGGATTGAACGCGTCGGCGAATCCATAGCGCTGATAAATCTTGTCGCCGTAGACGTTATGCATTTCGCGCAGAACGGGAAGGCAGATCTCGGGGGCGAACATGAGAGACCCTGCGGCCGCGCATGGAACCAGCGTGCCGTTGATTGGTCCGGCAAACGTCGTTCCACCCCAATTGACATAACCAACCGGGCTATCGGAGACGGTAACGCCCCACATGTTGGGGCCATAATTCGAATATCTCGATTGCAAGCTTATGCAGAAATCGCGATGCGCGTATGTGGCGATGATCGAGTTTCTGAAATAGTTCAGGTACGAAGGATCCCCGTCCTCCTGGTGTCGAAAGTCAACCCAGGCGTGCGAGTACTGGTGCGTAAACAGCGGCCCACCGCTCACAAATGTCCATTGATCGTAGTGAACTTCCGGCCGCGACCAGGCGTACCAGCTTTCCGGGGATAGAGGATGCCGGGGAGATCCAATTCCAAGCAAATACAAGATAGAAGCTTCGCTGTAGACAGACCAGCGCGAATCAAGGAATCCCGATCCGGGCAATACTCCGTGCGAGAGGATGAGTGGGCTTCCCGCCAGCATCCAGGCGAAATCAACTCGCTCAAAAATCTCCTTTACTAACAGTTGAATTTCGTGGTCCGCTGAAAAATAGCCTGCCGTGGTCAAAACGCCCGCGAGCAGCAGGGCGGTGTCGATGCTGGAAATTTCGGACTTCAACCGGCGCGCGCCCGTGGCCGCGTCCATGAAGTGGTAATACCAGCCGTGATCGTGGAAAGCGTGCGCCCAAAAATAATTGAGGGTGGTCAAAACGCGCGCGCGGACCTGCGCCTTCGGGATCCAGCCCCGGTTTGCGGCAATGCAGAGCGCGGTTAAGCCGAATCCGGTGGCTGCGGCACTGCCTATGTTATTGGGCCGCGAACCGTCGTTTCTAGCGCGGTCGAGCACAATGCCGGTGTGTTGATCCGCCTGGTCCCAAAAATACTGAAAACAGCGCTTGGCGTAATCTGCCAAAAACTGGCGGTCATCGGGTTTGAGAGGAACGGCCGGAACTTCCGGAACGCCGCGAGAAGCGCTAAACGCCGTTCGGGAAAGGAAAGCGGCGCCTGCGGTCGAGAGTATAAACTCGCGGCGCGAGAGGCGTAAATGGGAGCGTCTCACGGCGATCAAAGAAGTATGTGGGAAAGCAGAGCAAGTATTCCCAACATGTTAGATGTGGGCCGAGTAGCCTGCGGTTCCAGCTACGCGACCCGCACCATCGATCGTACTAGAACGTGAAACGACCCTGCAGCTCGAATGAGCGTCCAGCCAACGCACCGGTCGGACGGCCGAAGTTCGGGCTTTCCACATAGTTATCCGCGCCGCCGAACGGGAACGGATTAAGATTGAGCTGGTTGAACACATTGAACGCCATTCCGCGAAGTTCGATTCCGGCGGCTTCATTGATAAAGTGAAGCGCGAAACGCTTGGAGAGAGTCGCGTCTGTTGAAAAGAAGCCCGGACCGCGGAACGAGTTTCGGCCAATTCCCGGGGGTCCCGGCACCGTGATGTTGAAGTAGTTCTGCCCATTGATAATAGAACTCTCGTTGACGCCTCCGAACTCGCAGCCATTCATGAAGCAGGTATTCGAATTGTCGTTTGGATTGGCGTTGTTGTAGTAGATGGACGGACGGGTGGGCCGGAT
>JBAUUG010000278.1:0-3576 GCA_049582585.1 Bryobacteraceae bacterium
CTTCTGAACTGATCCGCTCGGATTGCTTGCAGGCCGTGACGCTTACAAGCGAAATGAATGATTTCCCACAAATCCTCTGAATGCGCGGATCTGAACGGCATCGCCACAAATACCCGGTTTCTGATTCGTTGAGGTCTTTGCAAGGTTGGGGCGGATTTTGGCGACACTGATCACTCCCGCTCGGAGCAGAGTCCGAGGAATATACTCGCGTATTACAGCACAGATCCAATTGAGAAACAGGGGAGAACGCGCCAACATATGTAGCCGCTGATCGCAGCCGCTCTTCGCCGAGCACAGGCCCGGAAATTCCTGGCTCGATTAGGCAGCCATTGCTTGTCGCAATTCAGTGTGCTTTGAAAATCGTACGCTGAATGCAGAGCCGCAAGCTAGAATTGAAACCACTATGGACCACGGTTCAGTCACTCCGACCCGAGTGCTTAAGACAATACGCGATGGCTCTTTCGCTGACCACAACTCTCTCGACCGGGCACTTGCCGGGTGCGATGGGGATCGGTACCTCATAAGGAGAGCCATCGGTGACCTACAGGATGCCGGTCTTATCAAGTTCGAGTCGGGCCGTTTCACCGTTAACAGAAGGGTGGATGAAGCTGCAGGGTCTGCTCGGAATTAGCCTAACTACGCTTCTTGATGCGGAGCGCTCAGCCTCGGGGACCATCGTTAATCCTATCTTCGGAGTGCCTGAAAACCTGAGTTCGCCGGAGATATTCGTCGTCATGTCTTTCGAGCCGAGTCTTCGGCCCATCTACGAAGATCACATCAAGAAGGTCGCTATTGACCTGAAACTTACAGTGGGTAGAGCGGATGATTTCTTCACCGCGCATGCCGTGATCGATGATATCTGGGGAGCTGTATACCACTCAAAATTAGTAGTCGCCGATTGCACGGGCCGGAATGCAAACGTGTTCTATGAGATTGGGATGGCTCACACAGTCGGCAAGCCGGTCGTGTTGATAACTCAGAACGAAACGGACGTGCCTTTTGATTTAAGATCTGTTCGGTACATCCATTACACCTACACACCGCCGGGCATGAAGACCTTCGAGGACCGCCTCACCAAGACACTCACCGGATTAAGCGGCAGGTTCTAAGCATAAGGCCAGCGCAACAGTCGTCAGAGCGGCTGTGTATCTAGAACGGGCTTCCGGGTTCCGCGAAAGCGCAAAACTTTGTAGATTCGAGACGACGTGGAATCAGCGTTGGACGCGATTTCTTTTCGCTTCAAACTCCCGGTCTGTGTTCGTGGTACAATTCACATCGTAAATTGGCGCAGCAGCGGAAATAGTCTCCGCCCTCTCACTTGCTGACCCGTTGCAAATCCATGAGTTGCAGCTTTCGCAGAAAAAACCCGGCTGCCTCTAACGTACCCGCGAAATGCACTCGCGAATGTATAGGTATTTGTGCCGTCTAGGGGCTCTCAAAGGAGGATACAAATGCAAATTGTGCGAACCGGCGTATCCGCTGTGGTCTTATCAGCTCTGTTGCTGACGCAAAGAATCGTCGCCCAAGAGGCTCAGGTTGACGTGAGCGGCTTGTGGCAGGGGGGACACTATACTCTCTCCCAACACGGGGATAATGTGACGTCTGAAGGTGACTTCGGCCACGCCAATGGACATTTCACAGGTCCTTACACGTTCGTTATGTCTTGGGCGAGTGCGACATGGACGGCTACAGTGTCAACAGACGGCAACAAAATTGACTGGAACAACAACACGCACTGGACTAGATCATCCAGCAGCGGCGGCGGGAGCGTTAAGACGCAGCGGACAGGGATTTTGACGGTGCGGCACGCGGGTGGAAACTGCACGTCAAACGTTTGCGGCCCAGGACACTGCGCTGGATGCTTAACACTCACAGTTTATCTGCCTCTGAACGCCCAAGTAGTAGTGAGCCGCTGCTACACCACTGCCGGCGGCCCTCAAGGTGATTCTGCAACACCCGCCCAAGTGCAATGCGGAGCAGAGCTGAACGCTTGGGCCATGTTTGACGCAACGAGACAATATACGACGCCCAACAACACCGTGATCGAGACCGTTTTCCACAATCGAAGCTCCGACCGAGACCGACAAGTTGAACTCCAGGTGGATTGGAACTAAGAGCGCGAGAGCGGGGCACGGTAACCATATCTCGCGTCAGCCCGCAAAGAATACCTTTTGTGAGGCCTCACCGCTCCGGTTCGCGGTTCGCCGACAACGCTTCGATAATCCGGCAGTCCGCGACAATTCCGTTACCGTGACAGCCGTTGTTTAAACGTCTCAGTTCCTTGGCGAGGCGCTTTGAGTCGGAAATTTTCTGCTCGATCTCGATGAGATGCTGGGCTGTGATGCGGTCGACCTCTGCGCATTGTTCATCTTTCTGAGAAGAAAACCGCAGAAGATCGCGAATTTGATCGAGTGTAAATCCCAAATCTCGGCAACGGCGAATGAACCGCAAGTGGCGTATATGTTCGTTGCTATAGCTCCGGTAGTTCCCTGCCGTTCGAGGTGGCGCCGGCAACACCCCGATTTGCTCGTAATACCGGATCGTCACAACCTTGGTTCCGGCCCGCTTCGCCAAGTCTCCAATGCTTAAGCCGCTCTTTTCCATTCATCGCTTTACCCTATAGCGACTATAGCCTTTATGCTGGAGAGCACACGAATGAACGCAATAAAATCTCTATTGCTCATATGGCTGTTTTTCTGCCTGAGAAACATGTCCGCCCAGTCGGTCGATAAAGAGCCTGACCCTGCGGCAATCGTTGAGCTTGGCGGAGCCGCTGGGCGCGATCTCAAAGGTGGGTCAAGCTTCGGCGGCGACCTTGCGATTGAGTGTACACCGATAGAGAAGTGGTTAGAGATGGAAGCAGGCACTACGCCGCTGTTCCACCGTCACTCGACGGAATGGGATACGGACCTTCTGTTCAAGAAGCCTTGGACCCTCTCGGAAAAGGTGGAGTTTATGTTCGGCGTTGGTCCGGAGTGGATACATACGCGCGCGTATGGCGTGACAACGAACTCGCTCGGCGGCGAAGTGGCGCTGGATTTTATGTTTGGCCATCCAAGCATCACTTTGGCTGGTTCCTCGAACCGGGCTACGATTACAGCTTCGCGCGAGGGCATGAACGCTCGATTGGGATAACCGGTGGCCTGCTGATCGCGTTGTCACGAAGACACTAAAGGGATTTCTAAAATCCGCTTCCAATCGTGTTTATCAATCCGCCAGACATCGGCGTCGGCAAGTCGTGATTTGTGCGAAGCTCAAGCCTTCTATTCCTCTAACAGCAGGAAATGCACGCGGCCGCCGGCATCCCCGGCAACGATATTGTTCTGAATGACAGCGCAGCACAACATAGCGCCATCTGCGTAAAAAGCGGCAAGACAAATCCCCCTCTCCAGATCCCACACCTTCAGCGTGTGGTCATCGGACGCGGAGACCGCCCGCTTGCCGTCCGCCGTCACCGCCACGCTATTGACCCAACTAGAATGGCCTTCAAGCGTGCGCAGCTCGCGCCCGTTCTCCAGGTCCCACACCTTCAGCATGCTGTCCCAAGACGCCGAGACCGCCCGCTTGCCGTCCGCC
>JBAUUG010000279.1:0-6847 GCA_049582585.1 Bryobacteraceae bacterium
AGGTAATACTCCCTTGACCCGGGCCCCTCGAGAAAGGCGTAAATTGGTTTGCCGGATTTTTTGAAATCTGACAATTCCTGACGCAACTCCTGCAGTTTGCCCCAACCAGCGACGAGACCATGTGGCTGAAGGACCACGGCTTTAATCCGGTTATCGGTTGCGGCGTTGCGCAAGGATGCCCAGATGTCCCGAACAGTTGGGGCGCTCTGCGCTTGGAAGGCGGGAAGGGGGATATCGACGGGCATGGCCTCGGGGACTTCGCCGGAGAGCGCGAGCACCAGCACCGAGTTTGCAGCTATGGTCGGTTGTTTACTTGCGAAGAGGCGCCCAACCGCCAAAGCGATGATAAAAATCCCAACGACGGCAACGACGACGCCGACCAACACGCCCAATAAGAATTTGGCCATTCTCTTAGCACTTCTCCCATTGGAAGCGTAGCAAGATTGTGGTGGAGGTGACAGCTATTAAGCGGCGTTATTGAGCAAGGGGCGCGGCGATCAATCCTCTTTGAAGCGCATATTCAATCAGGCTGGCGCGATTGTGGATGTCCAGCTTGCGCATCAAGTTGAGCTTATGAGCCTCCACTGTTTTGACGCTCAGGGACAGTTCGGACGCCACCTCCCGGACGGTCCGTCCCTCGGCCAAGAGCCTGGTCACTTCCTGTTCGCGCGCGGTAAGAACCGCTCCCCGAGCATAGCCCTCATTTGACACAGCAAGAGCCCGGAGGTCCGGGACGATTCTGGACAGTCCTTGCGAGTTCTGGTCATCGGCGAACGCAATTTGGCGGACTCCCGCCACCAGATGCGCCGGCGCGCTGTTCTTTAACATATATCCCCGAGCCCCCGCTCCGATCGCGAGTTCCAGTTTCTCAGGCGAATCTTCGTGGGTTAAAAACAAGATCGCGATCTTGGGTTGGGCGTGCCGGATTGAAAAGGCCGCTTGCCGACCGTCGGCCTGCAGCATATCCAGGTCCATCACCAGCACATCCGGCGACAATAGGCGCACCTTCGCCAGTGCTTCCGCGGCATCCGATGCTTCGTCCACAACCTCAAGGTCGCTTTCCGCCGATAAGAGCGTTCGCAGCCCTCGGCGAAAAAGCAAATGACCGTCTGCTATCACTAATTGGCTGATTCGTTTGACGCGTCCCAAGTTGTTTCTTCCATCCCTTACCCTTATCGGTTGAAACGCTAGGGAGTCTTAGGAAACGAGGAATCCCCTTGAAAAGGGGTGTTCAGCCTCCAGGCTTGGCGGGTTCAATAGACTTGGAGTGCGCTAGTGCGGTCTCCAGCAACCTTACAGTTTCCACATCATCGGTCTTCTTGGCGCGGTCTAAGGCCGTCCGGCCTGCGTGATCTCTGAGCGCGGGGTTAGCACCTCTCTGCAACAGCAGGGCCACCGCTCCAGTCCGAGCCAAGGACGCCGCCAGCATCAACGGCGTCGCACCGGATTCCCGATCGAAAGCGTCAATTCGGGCGCCGCGATCAAGAAGAAGACGGATGACATCTGCGTTGCCGCCCAGAGCAGCGTCGTGCAGCGGCGTACCGCCAGTTGCGTTGAGGGACTCGAGGCCCGCGCCATGCTCAAGCAGCAATTGCACCATCTTTACCTGGCCTTTGAGGGATGCGTCGTTCAAGTAAGTGGACCCGGCCTCGGTGGGCTTGTTGATATCGAAGCCGCTCGCGATCAGGATTTTGGCAATCTCAGTTTGACCCCTCAGCACCGCCGATTCCATGGCTCCCTCGGCCGCTGTCTCGGATTCGTTCAAGCTGAGGCCCAAGTGAAGCAATGCGGATACGACGCTTGCGTTCTTGTAGGCAAGGGCCAAATCAAGCGGCGTCTCGCCGAACCGGTCGCGCTGGGCGGGATCCGCGCCCGCATCCACCAGCGGCTTGACCATAGCCGCGAAACCTTTGATGCAGGCTTCGTGCAAAGGGCCACGCCCGTCTACCAAATGGACGCGCTTGGCATCTGCTTCGTGCGATAGAAGCAGCGAAACAGCGGTCGCCTGGCCGTGTAACACAGCTTCATCGAGCGGCGTATTTCCATTTGCGTCCACAGCCTCCACATCGGCGTGAGTTGATAGCAGGAGTTCCATAACCTGCGGATTGCCTCGCGAGGCAGCAATGGCGAGCACGCTCTGATCGTGGTCGCGATACCGCAAATCAGTCCGGGCGCCGGAATCGAGCAAAAGCTTCACCATTGCCGCCCGACCGGTCAGCACGGCGTATTCGAGCGCCGTCGACCGCGCCTGAGTGTGCACTGCATTGACGTCCGCTCGGTGCGCCAGCAGAAAGCCGGCGATCTCAAGATCTCCGGACCAAGCTGCATCAAGCAACGGAGTACTGCCCAACGCGTCTCCAGCATCGACGTTCGCGCCCGCATTGATCAGGCGTTTGACTTCATCTAGACGTCCCGTCCGTACTGCGGCATGGAGGGCGTCACCGAGGGATGCGCTCTGCGGTGACGCAACTTGGGAAAAAGTTGCCGCTTCGAGGAGAATCAGCCAGCACAAGGCTGACGGGAACATGCCCGCAGAGTATCACCTTGTAGGTTTACGACTTTGTCACCGGCACTGAGACGTGCTTCTCGAGCATCCTTTCGAATTCGGGCTTGCCGATCGCCCCAACTTTTTGCTCCACAATCTGACCGCCCTTAAACAGCAGAAGAGTCGGTATGCCCCGAACATTGTAGCGGTATGCGGTCTGCTGATTCGCATCCACATCCAGCTTGCCTACCTTCACTTTACCGACGTATTCGGTGGCTACCTGATCCAAGGTCGGCGCCATCATTCGGCAGGGACCACACCATTCGGCCCAAAAATCAACAAGTACCGGTACTTCCGAGTTCAAGACATCCTTATCAAAATCCGCGTCCGTAAAGGTTAAAGTGTTGTTTCCTGCCATGTTTTGTCTCCTTCAGTTGGATGAAGTTTTCAGGAATTTGATTCATAGAAGCCAATACGAGCGTGGCGGTTAGGCTACACTGATGGCGAATCATCCTTGATCGCAAATCAGCCTTTTCAATCCAAGATTGTTTTGATCCGTCGTCCAATCGTCCTCATTATTTTCATTCTCCTGTGCTTCGCGACCGTGCGCGCGAATTCTCCGCCCCCGGTCGAGAACGGATTCAGCGTCAGCATGACGCTCTTCTCTGCCCTCGCGGCTATCAATTCCGCCGGCTACGACGCCGGTATGGATTCGCCTTTAAACGAGCGGTATAAGCTGCGGAGCCAAATTCGTGAAGAGCTGGCTAAGCGGAGCATTCCCTGCCTTCCAGAGCTGAAGGCGTTCTATAACCAGCACAAAAAAGGTTCTGAAGCTGCCGACCTGAGTCAATACATCTCGTTCGCGCTGATCGCCGGAGATCCGCCGAATTTTGAGCTGCCGAGTGGCCCGGCGCCGCCCGACGTGGAAGCTCTCAGGGGATTCAGCGAGTTGTTGGCTCGCTTCTACCGGCAAGCCGATTTGGAAAGCCTCTGGAATCGTTCCCAGGGCGCCTATGCCGCGGCCATATCGGAGTACCAGGACGCGGTGATCGGAACCCTCTTTGAAGCCAATGGATATCTGCGGAACCCCTCGGGGTATCTGGGCCGGCGGTTTCAGATCTATCTCGATTTGCTCGCCGCTCCCGATCAGGTTCAGATCCGCAATTATCGCGACGATTATTTCGTGGTCATTACCCCCGCCGGCTCGCCGCTGGTGGATGAGATTCGCGACGCTTATCTGGCCTATCTCTTGGATCCCCTCACATTCAAATACAGCGAAGTGATCAGGGAAAAGAAGCCGCTTGAGAAGTTCGCGCAAGAGGCCCCCGCGCTCGATTTGGCCTACAAAGACGATTTTTCTCTGCTCGTGACCAAGTGCTTGATCAAAGCCATCGACAGCCGGCTGATGCACGAAAATCCCCAGCGGCGTCAGGAATTTATAAGCGAGGCCATGCGCGAAGGATTCATCCTGACGGCTGGGTTCGCCGAACTCCTGCCGGCGTACGAAAAGCAAGATGAGGCATTCCGCCTGTACTACCCGGATCTGGTCTCGGCAATTGACGTGAGCAAGGAGCAGAAACGGCTCAAGCACATCGATTTTGCCCAAACTATCGCGCCAAAGGTGATTGCCCCGCCCGCGAAAATGCAGCTGGATCCGGCGGAAGAGTCTTTGCAGACAGCGGAAGGCCTATACGAACAGCATGATTTGGATAATGCCCGCAAGGTCTTCAAAAAGGTGTTCGAGCAGACCAACGATCGAGCCAAGCAAGGCCGAGCCAATTATGGTTTGGCCCTGATTAATCTTCAGGAGAAACATTGGGATGAGGCTCTGGATCTCTTTCAACGTACGGTCGAGTCCAACCCCAATCCGGCGATTACCGCTTGGTCGCATTACTATCTGGGCCAGCTCGCATTAAAGGCAGGGGATTCCGATAAAGCGACAGCCCAGTTCAAACTTGCTCTGGCTACCGATGGCGCTTCAGCAAGAGCGCGGGATGCCGCGGAGAAAGCATTACAGAATAATTCAGGAGAACACAAACAATGAGACGCCTCTTCTACGCTCAAATGACGGCCCTGATGCTTGCCGGCGTGACGCTGGTGGCTCAGCAGCAGACAACGCCGCCGGCTCAAGCGGGCCCGCATCCCAAATCGCAGAAAGAAGTGGATGCTCTGAAGCAAGTGCAGACGGCGGCGCAAGCAAACAACTACGATGCCGAACTACAGGCTATCAATAACGTGCTCGAAAACTTTGCCGACACCGAATACAAGCCTATGCTGCTTGGCATGGCCTTGGATGCCGCTCAGCGGAAGGGTGACTATCCGCAAACTGTTGTTTGGGGCGAGCGCATGATGCAAAATGATCCAAATGACTTCGCATCGCGTATTCTGCTTGCCGCCGATATCGCGCAGCACACCCGCGAAAATGACCTGGACAAGGACCAAAGCCTGAAGAAAGTAGACGATTACGCGAACAAGGGATTGGATCTGCTGAAAACCGCTTCTGACACTTCTCCGCCCGGCTTCAGCGGTACTCCGGCCGATTATCTCGGTTTCAAGAAGGACCAAGCCGGACTAGCTCATACCGCTCTGGGCGAGGCTGACGAGCTGAAGAAGAAGTATCCGGAAGCCATTGACGAGTACAAAACGTCGCTCAGCACGGATGCTCACCCGAGTTCGACCACAATGGCCTTTTTGTCTCGCGCGTACGTGGAGAATAAGCAATACGACGACGCCATCGCGACCGCCGACAAGGTTTTGGCGATCAGCGACGCTCCGTCGCAGGTGAAGCAATTCGCGCAGACGCAGAAGGACAATGCGACCAAGTTGAAGGCAGCCTCGGCCAAATAACCTTTAGTGTCCGCACGATGAAGCCGCCGGTCGAAGCGTTGGAGCAGAAGCTTGGGTACCGGTTTCGTAATCGGGAACTGCTCGCCCGCGCTCTCACCCATCGCTCGTGGCAATCGGAACGGGCGGCAGGTTTACCGGAACATGGCGATAATGAGCAGCTCGAATTTTTGGGTGATTCAATCCTGGGGTTCATCGTGAGTGAGTGGCTCGTTTTAAGGCATGCTTCCGCTCGTGAAGGGGACCTATCGCAATGGAAGGCTCACCTGGTGAGCTCAACTCATTTGCATTGCTGTGCGCTCGCGCTTGAAATAGGCGAACACCTCCGGCTGGGAAAAGGCGAAGAGCGGAACGGCGGCCGCGCAAGAAAGACTCTTCTGGCGAACGCTCTCGAAGCGCTGATCGCGGCGATCTATATCGATGGCGGCATTGAAGTGACGCGAAGCTTCATCGAACAGCATGTTTTAAGCCTGCTGGAAAGCCCGGATGACGTGAAGTCGCTGGGGCTTTTGAATTATAAGAGCGTATTGCAGGAATGGAGTCAGGCGCTTGGTCTGCCCGCGCCGAGATATTCGACCGTAGAAACGAACGGTCCGGAACACGCGAAGGTTTTCACCGTGGAAGCGCGTATCGGAACTCAACTGGTGAGCCGGGCGCATGGAGGCTCGAAGAAAGCCGCGAGCCAGCAGGCAGCCGGATTGCTGATCGAACAATTGAAGTCGGCCAAAGCCCAAGAGCCGGGTCCGAAGTTCGGCTAGGAGCGGCCATCCGTCCGTTTGAGCAGATTCAAAATTTCAAGTAACTCGCGCCGCAACTCCTGGTAAAGAGCGGATGTCGGCGAGAACAGGTCGGCTTGTTTCCTCTGCGAAGCGGGCTTGACGTTCTCTTTCTTGGGCTTCGCTTCCAGAACTTTTCTCGCGCCCTCGATCGTAAATCGCTTTTCATACAGCAGCCGCTTGATCTCGAGGACCAGCTCGACGTCTTTCCTGCGGTACAAGCGATGGCCAGTCCCCGATTTCTTGGGGCCGAGGCCGCTGAACTCCGATTCCCAAAATCGCAAAACGTAAGGTTTGATGCCTGCCAATTTCGCGACTTCGCCTATCCGGAAATACAGTTTGTTCGGAATTTCCGGCTCTGGGGCGGGCTTGGAGGCCAAATCTTCCATTCGGAGCGAAGTCCGAGACAATTGTAACGAAGCGCGATGTAGCGCTTCTAAAAGCGTTCGGTCGTTGAGCGGCGTGTCTGGGGCATGTCGATTTCATGGCAACGCTAAGAGCCAGTGCCTATTTCTGCACCAGCTGTTGTATTTCGTCCAATTCCTTGCCGGCCTCCGCCCACTTGCCCTGAGCACTCAATTCTCGATAGCGCTGAAGATGATCGCGTATCTGTTGAAGCGTCTGCACCGCTTGAGCTGAAACTCCAACAGGCGTTGAACCCTGTGCCCCCGGCGATGACGCATTCGCGCCCGCATTCTGAGCGCTTGGTGGATTGCCGGTCTGGTTACTGGTTTGATTAATC
>JBAUUG010000280.1:0-2297 GCA_049582585.1 Bryobacteraceae bacterium
TCGTCGTCGCGCTGCACAAACGAGAGCTTGGAGCCATCGGGGCTCCACTCGATGTTTTCCGGACCGCGTCCGGTAAGACCGCCAGGGGCGAAGATCGCCTCAATAGTAAGGGGCTTCACCTGAGAAGACGCTTGCGACCACATCGGAGTAACGAAACCCGCAATGAAAGCGATAAGAAAGGCCGATCGGGAGACCTGTTGGTTCACGGAAACCTCGGAGAATTAAGATTGCACGAACAAAGCACGACGCAAACGAGAGAGTTTAACACCCAGCAAGATTCTGTTCATCGTTCTCCGGCTGAACGTGACGGCTCGTGCGCTTCGCAGTCAACCAGAACGCCGGGTTTTCGCGTGATAGAATCAAGGCTGAGCCCTTTCGGGATGCTTCCAGAGATAGAAAACCTGTTGCACCTGCAAGAAGCGGACAAGGAAATCCGCCGCCTGCAGGATGAAATCGCAGAACTCCCTAAGCGGGTCGCCGCCATCGAACACAAACTGGCGGACACCAAAGCGCAACTCGAAAGAGCGCAGGCCGCCGTTAAAGCCGACGAGGCTACCCGCCGCAAATACGAAACTACCATTACCGACTTCCGCGGCAAGATTTCCAAGTATCGCGACCAGTCTCTCGACGTAAAAACCAACGAGCAATACAAGGCGCTGCTGCACGAGATTCAGTTTGCGGAAAAAGATATTGCCGCCACGGAAGACAAGATTCTTGAGTTGATGTTGAACGCCGACGCGCGCGACAAGGAAGTAAAAGCCGCCCAGGCGGAACTGAAGGCGGAGGCTGCGGAGATCGAAAAAGAGAAAATAGAAGCCCGCGAGCGGACCGCCGAGGACGAAAAGCAGCTCGTGGATTGGCGCGGCAAACGCGATCAGATGCGGGCCGGGGTGAACGAAGACCTACTCCGCCACTACGAGCGGGTTTCCAAGTTTCGCGGCAGCGGCATCTCTGAGGTGCGCGATCACAAATGCATGGGTTGCCAGGTGATGTTGCGTCCGCAGACCTATAACGACGTACGCACCGGCCAGCAAACTGTGGTGTGCGATTCCTGCCAGCGCGTCCTTTACTTCAATCCCGCAAACGAAATGCAGGCGCTCGAGCCGGAGCACAAGCGGGCACGCCGTCACCATCCAAAGATTGATGCTCCACAGGCCTGGTACTATCGTCAGGAATACGCCGATGCGGGCGAGGTTTTTCTCTGCCTGACGAACGCCTCGGGGCGGGCTACACGCCGCGTTTTCGACATGCATACCGGCCGGCTGATTGGCGACATTCTGATTCGCGAGGGCGATTACCGCCATGCCTTTCCGGAGGACATCACAGGCGCCATTCGCCTTAACGGAAGCTGGACCGAGCGTGACATCGAAAACTGGGGCACGGAGATGCCGATGACGGCGCTAGATTCGCTCCACGTCGACCTGGAAGCCGCGCAGTACGAACTGAGGTCCCGCACGTCAGCCAAGGCCGAGAAGCCCGCATCCGTTCCTGCCGAGCAAGCCGCCAGCTAGCGGAAGTTATCGCGGGCTACCGTCCGAATCGAGCAAATCCAGACAACAGCTCGTTTCTATTTATTCCGTGGTTTAAGATTTTTCCATTCTTGATTTTTCCATTCTTTAGGAGGGCGGTAAATTTTGGCTACAGTCGATTCTTACTGCATTACTGCTAAGTACTACGATGGTGCCTATGCCGCCAAGCCAGACCTTGTCGATCTGCCTTTCTATCTTGAACTGGCGGAACGGTCGCGCGGCCCAGTCCTCGAGATCGCCTGCGGCACGGGACGCCTGCTGCTTCCGATTGCACGCAAGGGGATTGAGATCCACGGTGTGGACAACTCCCAACCCATGCTTCAGATCCTGCAGGGCCATCTGGTAGGCGAACCCGACGACGTTCGGCGGAAGGTCACGGTGCATGAAGGCGACATGCGCGACTTTCGCCTGGGTGCAAAATTTCCTCTAGTGATCATCCCCTTTCGCCCCATGCAGCACATGCATACCGTGCAGGACCAGGTGAGCGCTCTTACTACCGCCGCCTTTCATCTGAGCGAAGGGGGAACCCTCGGATTCGACGTTTTCTATCCGAAGTTCGAAATGATCAACACAAGAATGGGCGAAGAAGTGGCGGAGATGGAGTGGAGTTCAGTTTCCGATCCAGCGACAACCGTGCGCCGCTATTTTAGAAAAGATTCTGTCGACAAGATCGCCCAGGTTTTCAGCGGCACTTTCATCTACCGCACGTTCAGGGCGGGCGAGTTGATTCTGGAGGAGACGGAAGACCTCAAGCTGTCGTATTTTACC
>JBAUUG010000281.1:0-2579 GCA_049582585.1 Bryobacteraceae bacterium
GCTGGCGCGAATCGATTGCGCGAGCTCGAGCGGCGAAGCATCCGGCGCCGGTTCCCAGCTCGCTCGCGATCATGCGCGAGCGGAAGGCGGCCGGCGATTCGCTGCGCGCCATTGCGGCCCACGTCAATGCGCTTGGGCTGCGCACGCCGGGGGGCGCCATGTGGTACGCGAGCACGGTCCGCGCGGCGTAGTGGACAAGCGGGACAGCCTGCGACCGGATTGTCTGGATAGCTTACTGAAAACGGGCGAGCTGGGCGTCGAGCCGCTGGCAGCCAGGATAACCGGTACTGCGTGCAAACGCGGGCTACTCAATTTGATCGCCGAACGGCTTCATGTGGGGCAAGAGGATCGTTTTGGGTAATTCGGCAGTGCCGCATAGCGTGAAAGATCCGAAGTCTTTCCACCAGTTACCCTGGGGAGCTTCGGGTTCTGTGGCGGCCCAGCGCTGCAGGCGCAAAAGATCGGAGTAGGGGATCCTGCGCTCAGCGACGCGTTGCTTCAAATGGTCCCTGATGCCTTCAGGGAGCTTTGTGAAGTCAATCTTGGGCAACGGAGTCGGGACCGAATATGGCCCGAATCATCTCATCGCCGGCCTGGGACTGTTTCTCTGGATCCGTCTCGTCCATGAATTCCCGATAGCGCGCCTGAAGGTTCGCTTCCGCTTTGCGCTGTGAGGCCGCGCCCACCTTGGCGAGGAATACGATCGCTTCATCGATCGACCAGTTGTGCTCACCGGCGATCCGCTGAGCGTCTGCCCAGAGCTGCGGGGGAAGCGTGACGAGTGCCTGGGTCTGCGATTCAGCGATCATTTTCGAGCCTGACTCCATAGTTCGATTATCGGCTTTCGCAGGTTCAGTGGGAAGTCGAGGGTGCGGCGGGCGTGGTCTCGGCTGCTCGTCTGTTGAGCCACTCCGACAGTACGCCTTGACCGATAACGAGCGCGAGCCAGCCTGCGGGCTGGAAGCCTCGGCTCGCCGGGCTTGAGAAAAACGCGGCCATATACGCCAACCATCCGGAGCTGCATAACTGCCCTGAGGGTTGAGACCGCCAGCAAGAAGATCCGAAACGCACTCACGCCCCAGTAGTCGGTTCGCGTTTCTTCTTTTCTGGGGAAGGTTTGCCTTACTTCTTAGCTTTCGCCCAGCGCGCCTGCGCCGCCCTGCGGGCGATTTCGCTGCGCTGCGCCGGCGTAAGGGATGCGGCGCGTGTCTCGCCGAGCATCTTTACGTGTGCGGCTTTCTCCTCCGCTGTCGTCGCTGCCCAGCTTCGTCGGCCGAGCTCGCTCGCTGTTACCCAACTCACGTTTCCTCCAGCCTTCACCCCGCTGCTTCCAGAAATTTCTCCAGAGCCTCGCCCACCACCGAATTCAGCTTCTTGTGGTGCTCAGCGGCGTACAGCGCAGCCCGTTTGTGCAATTCGGAACCTACCCGCACGTTGAAAGTGCCCTTAAAAGGAACATCCAGCGTCCTCTTCTTTTTCCGGCACGTCGCTAGGTAATCGTCGACCGCCTCAGTAAACGCACTCTTCAGGCTAGGAACATCGGTCCCTTCGTAGCTCACCAGATCTCGAATTCCCTCCAGCCTTCCATGGAAAACCCCGTCTTCATCGCTAAAATGAGCCGATCCTACATACCCCTTGTATTGCATCGCGTCGCTCATAGGTATCCCTGAGCGTACTTAAGAAGCACCTCAGGTTGCAACCTAAAGCCAAGTTGCGATTCTTGGCCCCTTTCATCCCTTAGACTTTTTCACCGGTATCGGTTTGACTGCCCGCCCAAACGACAGACAACAATTAAGCGGTTGATTTAATAATGAAAGCGATGAAGCGCAGCAGAAAGAATCCGCACCGGTCGCCCTGGGCGCGGGGCCAGTACTCGGGGCGGCGCGCGGTCGGGAGCCGGACGGCCACCCACCCGTGCGGCAAGTTCACGAAGGCCTATGCGGCCAGAAGGAGGCACAGATGCGAAACAAGCCAGAAAATCGGTAAATCGCTTACTACCGGGTTTCAACTCTTTACCAGGGCGCCAGTGGTTTGGGGTTGAATGCGCAACGAGCAGCTATCGCCCGCTTCATGGGAGAGCGCCGGGTGCTCGGAGAGTTTATCGAGCAGGAAAGCGCGCAAGGGGAAGCCCGCCGGCCCGAGCTGGAGGCTGCGCTTGCAGCCTGCGCGAGACGGTCGGCGACGTTGATTGTTGCAAGCCTGGATCGGCTGTCGCGGAGTGTTTACTTTGTGGCTGGATTAATGGAGTCCGGGATTGAGTTCGTGTTGGCCGATCACCCCGACGCGAGTCCTTTTGCCATTCAGGTTATGGCTGCCATCGCTGAGCAGGAATTCCGACTGATCTCGCAGCGCACGAAAGCGGCGCTCGCGTCGGCGAATCGCGAGATCGCGGCGAACGGGTTTCGCATCTCGAGGAAAACAGGCAAGCGCTACAAGAAGCACGGCAACCCGCGCTGGCGCGAATCGATTGCGCGAGCTCGAGCGGCGAAGCATCCGGCGCCGGTTCCCAGCTCGCTCGCGATCATGCGCGAGCGGAAGGCGGCCGGCGATTCGCTGCGCGCCATTGCGGCCCACGTCAA
>JBAUUG010000282.1:0-3344 GCA_049582585.1 Bryobacteraceae bacterium
CCGTCCGACAGTTTCATGATATTGGCCTTGTGAATCGCAATCACTTGCTTGCGTCCGTTCTCCCGCGCGTACTGAAACGCGTACCGCGCGATGCGTTCGGACGCCGCTCGCGTGATCACTTTGAGACTGGTGACAACGTCCCTGACGATTTCGTGCTCGAGACCCGAGTAGAGATCCTCTGTATTCTCGCGGAAAATCACCATGTCGATACGCAGATCTTGAAAACGCGTTTTGATGCCGGGCAGCGTTTTCACAGGGCCCACGTTGGCGAAGAGATCCAGCGCTTTGCGTAGCGCAACGTTCACGCTCTGAAACCCCTGCGCAACGGGCGTTGTCACGGGCCCCTTGAGCCCGACGCGAGTTTCATTCAGAGGATCGAGCAAGTACTGCGGCAGCGTCTTGCCGGCTTCGAGAATGATCGCCTCGTTCAACTCGGCGCGCCGCCAGCAGATATCGACTCCAGTCGCTTCAATGGCGCGGACTGCCGCTTCGGCCACTTCCGGGCCAATGCCATCTCCCGGAATCAGAGTGCAATAGTGAGGCACATCTCGATTCTAGTTTGAGTATTCGAACGCTCTGCAAGAATGTTTTTTGATGCCTCGTATTGAGCGTGCCTTACTGAGCGTTACAGACAAGACCGGAATCGTTTCTTTCGCGAGCAAGCTGCACGAGATGGGAGTTGAGCTGATCTCGACGGGCGGAACGGCGAAACTGCTTAGCGAAAATCGGATTCCGGTCCGCGAAGTGGCCGAGGTGACCGGTTTTCCCGAGATGCTCGACGGGCGGCTGAAGACGCTTCATCCCCGAATTGTGGGTGGAATTCTTGCGATTCGAGACAACGATGAGCATATGCGTGCGCTTCTTGAGCACAACATTCCGGCGATTCAGATGGTGGTCGTGAATTTGTATGAATTTGAGAAGTTCGCGAACAAGCCCGGGGTCACGCGTGAAGAGCTGATCGAGAACATAGACATTGGTGGTCCGACCATGATCCGCGCTGCGGCGAAGAATTTTCAAGATGTAGCGGTTATCGTTTCTCCGGCGCAGTACGAAGCAGTTTCGAGTGAACTGGCGGCCAACTCCGGCGCGCTCAGCCCTTCGACTCACTGGCGACTGGCTCAAGAGGCGTTCGAGCGTACAGCGGCATACGATCACGCTGTTTTCACGCGCTTGCTTCAGATCGACGCCGAGGGAAAGGACAACCGGGAGGAACTGCCGGCCCATTTGCGCCTCGCGGCGAATCGAATCGCAAATCTCCGTTACGGGGAAAATCCGCATCAACGTGCGGCGCTGTACCGATTGCGTGATGGCGGAATCGCGAACGCCCAGCAGTTGCAAGGCAAGGAGCTGTCTTACAACAACTTGGTGGATCTCGACGCCGCGTGGCAGCTTGTACAGGAATTCGAGCGACCCGCTGCCGCAATCATCAAGCACACCAATCCGTGCGGTTGCGCGGAGCAGCCCACGCTTGCCGAAGCGTATCGAGGCGCGTTGGAGGCTGACCCCGTTTCGGCTTTCGGCGGGGTGTTGGCGTTCAATCGCGAGGTCGATGGCGAAACAGCTTCCGAAGTTTCCAAGCTGTTTATAGAGGCGATCGCGGCTCCGACATTTTCAGACGATGCTATGACCGTTCTGAGAGGCAAGAAGAATGTGCGCCTTGTGAAAGTTCACCCGGTCGAAGGCCCGGAGCTTGTGATTAAATCGCTTTCAGGCGGACTATTAGCACAAACATGCGATGCCGTCACGCTGGATCGTTCAAAGCTTCAAGTTAAGAGCGCCCGGCAACCGACGGAATCAGAGATGGAAGCTCTCCTATTCGGCTGGAGGGTCTGCAAGCATGTCAAATCGAATGCCATCGTATATGCGCGGGCGGGGCAGACGATCAGTGTGGGCGCGGGGCAAATGAGCCGGGTGGATAGCGTGAAAGTTGGCGCAATGAAAGCGATTTTGCCGCTGGCGGGGACAGTGCTTGCTTCCGATGCGTTCTTTCCGTTTCCCGACGGAGTGGAGGAAGCGGCGCGCCACGGAGTTGCTGCGGTGATTCAGCCCGGCGGCTCAGTGCGCGACAACGAGGTGATCGACGCGGCGAACCGCCTGAATTTGGCTATGGTGTTCACCGGCGTGCGGCATTTCAGGCATTAATTCCTCACTGCTATGGCCGAGGCCCAATCAGCTGGCAGCGTACCGGTTGGGAGTAACTGCCCTTTCTCCAGATGACGAATGGTCTTCGCGAATTTCGCCGCATGCGGGTCATGCGTCACCATTACGACGGTCTTGCCGAATTCCCGGTTCAGGCGGCTCAACATAGTCAGCACGTCTTCCGCGGCCGCCGCATCCAGGTTGCCCGTCGGCTCATCAGCAAGGATCAGGTCCGGATCGGTTACGACGGCTCGTGCGATCGCCACGCGCTGTTCCTGGCCGCCCGATAACTGTTTCGGCAAATGGTCTAACCGGTCACCGAGGCCGACCAGCTTCAACGCTGTCTCGGCGTGCTCAAGCCGCTCCTTCTTGCCCAGCTTGGTCAACTTGAGAGGCAGCTCCACGTTTTCGAGAGCTGTTAGAACGGGGATCAAATTGAACGACTGGAAGATGAACCCGATATGCTCATTCCGCCAATGAGCGATTTGCTTGTCGTTCATCTGCCGCAGGCTGGTTCCCAACACTTCGATATCTCCCTCGGTAGGCTTGTCCATCGCTGCGATGAGATGAAGAAGCGTGGATTTACCAGAACCGGAGGGGCCCATTAACGCCGTGAAATCGCCGCGTTGGATGTCAATGTCGACATTCTCCAGCGCGATGACGTGAAACTCATCACGTCGAAATTCTTTGCTCAGCTTCCGCGTCTTTACTATCGCTTCATCCATTCCGTTCCTCGTCCCCGCGCTCATCGCTTTACTTGCACCCGCTGTCCGTCTTTCAAATCGGCTGGAGGGCTCACAATTAAATCCTCCCCGCCGATGAGCCCACTCTCAATCAGCGTTCCCTTGTCGGACGCGCCGCCAACCATAACCGGCCTCTTGCGCGCATGCCCGTTCACTACGACAAAAACATTCCCATTCTGCACTGCGCCTTGTGGAATCACAACCACGCGTTTGGCTTGTGTCTCCGCTTGAGGCTTCACGTCGTTGTAAAAAGAAACGGTCGCGTTCATATCCGGGCGCAGATAGTCGTCGGGATTCAGCACTCTCACCTTCACTTGTACAGTGGCCTTGGCGCGGTCGGCTTCGGGCGAGACCTGCTCGATGAACCCCTGATATTTTCTATCGGGGTAGGCATCGGTCGTGATCACCCCCTTTTGGCGAGGACCTAATTTCGGGAAATCATTCTGGGTGATATCCAATTCC
>JBAUUG010000283.1:0-6622 GCA_049582585.1 Bryobacteraceae bacterium
GTTATAGGCTTGCGCAATGGCTGAGCCGTGACCGGAGAATTGCTTCTGGCTTTGCTTGTCGGCTTCGATGATTCCTCGGTATGTGTCGGGCGCCTGTGCAGCTGCCCAGGAAAGCAGCGTCGGGCCGAAATCGAAGCTGATCTTGGAATAGTTGTTGACGATGCGAGTGATGCGCTTCGCTTCATCGAGAATTCGCGCGGCAAGGTTGGGCGCGTAGCACTCGGCGTTTATGCGCTCGTTCCAATCGTGATAAGGATACGCCGCATCCTGAAGCTCAATCTCTTCAAGCCATGGATTCTCTCGCGGCGGCTGATAGAAGTGGCAGTGAATACATAAATACTTCATCCCGGGTGACCTGCCGGAAGCGAGATGGTGAACACCGCGCCGTTGCCGCGGTCGCGATTGGAAGCGACTACACGGCCTGAATGTTTCTTGACAATAGAGGACACAATATGGAGACCGAGACCGGTACGCCCTGTTCGGCTGGTCTTCGTCGAGAAATGAGGACGAAAGACGCGAGGCAGCATGTCAGCCGGAATTCCAGGCCCATTGTCCGAGACGGAGATGGTCAAAGAGCCTTCCTGTTGTTGAGCGGCAATCTCGATCCGTCCCGGTTTTTGCATGATCTGCGCAGTGTTCAAGAAGAGGTTCGCGAAAACGCGCTCCCAGTCTTTAGCCGAGTCGGGCAGACGGAAATCGCCGCCAATCTCCCGCACAAAACTCATGCGCGGACGGCGCAGAGCGATGCAGTAATCGGTCACCGATTGGATGGCGTCTTCGAGCACGGCAGCGAGATTCGGTTTGCTGTCGGGAATAGCGCCCAGCAATCGCTTGCCGCGATTTACGCTGCGGCAGAGCGTCGCCGCCAGAGTCTTCCAACGCCGGTCCGCGCTCAGCAGTTCCGCTGCTTCGGTGATAGTTTCGAACACATTGTTCAAATCGTGTATCAGACTCTCGTAAGTAAGATCGGTTTCGCCGGAGTCTTCCATAAGAGTGGAGCGCTATCTTGTAATCTGACGAAGCGTGTTGTAGAAATCCGGGAACGATATGGATGCGGCCTCAGCGCCCTCGATTATGCACGCATCATCTGCCGCCAGCGCGGCGATGGAAAACGCCATGGCGATGCGGTGGTCGCCGTAGGACTGAATCTCTCCCGCCCGGAACATTTGCTTCCCCGGAATTTGCATACCGTCTTCAGTCGTATTTATCTCCACCCCCATATTTCTCAGATTGTGAGCGATGGTTTCAATGCGATCCGATTCCTTCACGCGCAATTCGGCGCCATCTCTTACGATCAATCCATCTTCACTCCTCGCGCCGAGTATGGCCAGAGCGGGAATCTCATCGATCAGAGCGGCAGTTGTAGCGCCTTCTATCCGGCCGCCGCGCATGCGCGATGTCTTGATCTGTAGATTGCCAATCAGCTCGCCATTGACCTGCTCGACGTGAAGCAGCTTGATCGATGCCCCCATGGCGCGCAGCAAATCCAGCAGAGCCGTTCGCGTGGGGTTCAGTCCAACGTTTACGAGAATCAAATCCGCTTCGCGAACGATGAGCGCGGCAATCATGAAGAAGGCGGCCGACGAGAGGTCTCCGGGAACGGCCAAGGTCTTGCCGGAGAGTTGAGATCCACCCCGAAGACGCGCAATTCGCGGCTCCCGCGCAATTTCTGCCCCTAGCTCGCCCAAAGCAATCTCGGTGTGATCGCGAGTAACAATCGGCTCTCGTACCACGGTCTCGCCCTCTGCATAGAGGCCTGCTAGCAGAACGCAGCTCTTGACTTGCGCGCTCGCGACAGGCAGCTGGTAGTCGATACCGCGCAAGGAAGAGCCGTGGATGGTAAGCGGCGGAAACTGTTCTCCCGTCGCATCGATGCGCGCCCCCATTTGCGATAGAGGAGTAATGATGCGCCCCATCGGGCGCTTCACCAGAGAGCAATCGCCGCTGATTTTGGTATCGAACCCTTGGCCTGCCAGTATGCCGGAGAGCATGCGAATAGTGGAACCGGAATTCCCGGCATCCAGACAATGCGGCGGCGCTTTAAGTCCCCGCGCGCCCTTCCCATGAACCGTAAGTATCCGCCGGCCGTCTTCCTCGGCGAACTCGTGCTTTATCCCGAGCGCTTCCATGCACGAGAGCGTAGACTCGCAGTCGGCGCCGGTCGAGTAGTTATAGATTCGCGAGTCTCCTTCCGCAATAGAAGTGAGCATCGCGTACCGATGAGAGATGGATTTGTCCCCCGGAACGTTGACCACCCCATGGATCGAGTGCGCGGGCGTCACTCGCTCAGTCATTCACAGTATTGTAACGGTTGCTGCAGGCCCATTCAGACCGGCCTTCCTTTTCCGAACTAATTCCCTGTTGATTGCGTAAACTTCAAAAGGGACATGAAATGACACAAGCCGTTAACTCTTCTTTGGGGCACTTTCACGATCTGTTGGCCCGGAAACGCTACTCCGTAAGCGAAGCGGGCGAGAGCGTACTCAAAATTCAGGATATCGAGAGCGGAATTTCCCTGCGCGCGGTACTCGAAGGCGAGATCCTCTTTCTGTCATTGGTCTGCATGGTTGTGCCGACGTCCAGCATCACTCCGCAATTGATGCACACGATGCTTTCTGCGGAAAACGGCATCTCGACCTCGCACTTCCAGTTGTATGACACCGGCGGCGGCCAAGTCGCGGTGACGCTGAATAATTTTTGCAAGCTTCAGAATCTGGGGCCGGAAGATGAAGATGATATTCTCTCCTGCGTCAGTTTCCTCCTGGCGGACGTTGTGCATGCCAAAGAGTTGATTGGAGCAGATCTTCAGAGGAGGGCGGAATAATGGGATTTTTTTCAGATATATTCAATCGCGCAGGCCGCGTGGCGCGTGGCCAGGCGAATCAGGGAATGGGCGCGGTCGAAGATGCCACCTTCGAGGCCACCGTCCGGCAGACTGTCGCCGACATGAAAACAGAGTTGAACAACGTAGTCCGGTCATCGGCGATGGCGATGAGCAACTACAATCGCCTGGATGCCGAATATCAAAAATATGTCCGGCAATCCCAGGAGTGGAAGGATCGCGCCGGGCTAGCGCTCGACGCGGGTAACGAAGATCTCGCTCGGAAGGCGCTCGCGAAGAAAGGCGAATCGGATAAGCAGGTCGCCTCCTTGCAGGCGGCTGTGGAATCCGCGCGGCAGGCCAGCGAATCATTGAAGACGCAAGTGGCTGATCTGAAGCACAAGATTGAAGAAGGCGAGCGCACGGCTACTACATTGGTCGCGCGCAAGAACGCCGCGCTCGCGCAACGAAAAGTTTCAGAGGCGTTGGCCGGAGTCGGAAAAGCCGATAACGCATTCGCTGTCCTCTCCACCTTCGAAGAGTCGGTCGCCAAAGAAGAAGCTACGGCCAAAGCTTTCGATCAACTGGCGAGCGCGGGCAAAGATCCCAATCTCGAATCGGAATTCGCGCAGCTCCAGGGCCATACCGTGGACGCCGAGCTTGAAGCACTGAAACGCGAGCGCCTCCCTCGGGTGGAGCTTCCAAAGGAGCTGCCCCCGGCCAGCGGCCGGTAAACACCAATGCTTTTCGATCGCAAACCGGCCCGCGCCGGCCCCCAGGAAGACCTGGCCAATCTTCGAATACAGGACGCTCGCAAGGGTGATATGCTCTCGATCACCGGCGCTGCCGCGGATTTCACGGATATTGATTTCACGGTTGATCGGGCGGATCAATACGAAGCTGGCAGCCGCCGGTGGGTGGAGCTGAGCGGCCCATGGCGCGATCATCGCGTCTCTCTGGAAATTCACAACGAAGACACGGTAGAGGTGAACGGCAACTTTGACGGGCGCAAGATCACGCTGGATGAGATCGGCCTGAGCGAAGACGATCTAGCGCAATTGGACGAGCGGCAGAACCCGGCGGACTTTTTCGATTACGACGGGAAATTTTGGCTGTATCGCTTCAGCCGCGAGATTGGCGTATTCAGCGGAGGCAACGCCACCGGCCGCGGTTTTTATGAATGGCAATTCCAGGAACAGGGCGGAAACCGTTTTCTTACCTTTCGCAAATTTGAAGGTGAGCCCTTCGCCGCCTCTATCTGGGTAAAAGTAGTGCCTGACGACATCACCGTGTTTCGGGGCGCCTGATGAAGAACTGTAAGTCTTGCGTAGCGATTTACGGATTGCTCTTGCTCGCCTCCTGCACGGCCCGTCTGCCGCAATCGCTTCGTCAGGAGATCGCGTCGGAGAACGATAGGTTGGGTGACGCCCGGAAGCAGCTGCAGCGCTCCGAAACCCGTGTACACGATGACCTCGCAAAGGCGCCCGATCTGTTTCGTGATGCGGCCGCACCGGCGGAGTGGGAAGGTTCCCTTCGTTCTGCTCGCGAAAAACTCAATGCCGCCGAGCGCGATGGCAAAGAAATGGATGAGCTGGCGCGCCGGAATCGCGCCGATTCCCGGCCCCGCGTCGAGCAACTCCTTGGCGAAGAACGGGACTTGCGCCTGACCGCCGTACAGAGCTCCGAAACAGTCGAAAGAGCGGCTGACAAGTGGATTGACGTTCAGCAGAACGCTTCTGATTATTTGCCAAAACTCAATCGCGAGCACGACGAGATTCGGGCCTTCGATTTAGAGCCGGTATCGGCGATGGTGCATCAAGCCGAGCAGGATTGGCCCGCCAAGCGAACCGATCTGGATGCCCGCTTAGCTGCGCTTCAACAGATTCCGAAAACCGTAGAGACACAGTGGAGCGCGACAGAAGCAACACGTCGAGATGCTTCCGAAGGCAAATTGAGCGGGGCGGATGTCGCGACTCTGATTCGCGAAGACGATGAAATCTCGACCGACGCTCACGATCTTCCGCACAAAGCCGATGAGCTGCGCGATTTGTCTCATCAACTTTACAACGCATGGGACAAGATCCTGATCGATCTGGATGTCTCACCCAGCGACCATCGGCCCGATTACCGGGAAGAGATCAAGACGGTTCGGACGCATTTCATCGATGTGCCGGCCAAGAAGACGGAAATATCGAGCGACGAGCAGTGGGTGGATATATCCGAGCCTTCCTTTCACGCGCTGGAGAACGATATTGGCATGTCGATCGCGCATAAGGACGCTGGCCTCTACGATTCAGAAGCCCAGACCACGCCCCAGCCCGCCGGATTTGCCTATATCGCGCCGCCCTCGCAGGGTTCTAACCAGTATGGGTACTGGACACACACCGGCGGCGAGAGTTTCTGGACATTTCTTCCGGAGTATTTGTTGCTCCGCCAGTTGATGTGGGGCCACGATTATCGGCCTGTCGTAGTCGGCGAGTACAACGGCTACCGAATGGCGGAACGCAGCGGCCGCAGCTACTACGGCCAGGAAACTCCCGCCAGTCCACCGAAGTACGGAACGCATGGAACATTCACTCAGACGCACTATGCCCAGAGCCGATACGTTCAATCCGGCGGATTCAAGAGCTCAGCCTACGCCTCGCATGGCGCGGCTGGTCCGGCTTCAGGATTGAGCGGCTCGCGCTTCGGCCAAAGCAGCGGCAACAGTGCAGGACGGCGATTCGGCTCGCCTCCAGGATCCCAGGGCAAGCAGTTCGGGGCATTTCGCACCCCGGGCCGTCGGTTCGGACGAAGACGTTAGAAACAGAAGTTCAGCCCAGAGCGTGGTCAGGTGACGATCCCAAAACATGTCTCCGGTCCGGACACAAACGATTTGGCTCCTCAGGTAGGATTCGAACCTACAACCCTTCGGTTAACAGCCGAATGCTCTACCGTTGAGCTACTGAGGAGCATCACGCTCCGCCTTGCAAAAACCGCGCCGCTTGGCTCGTGCAAGTACGGTCAAATCCATTAAAGCACAGGCTCCCGCATGCTGTGAAACCGCGAAACCAAGCATTCCGTCGTACGCCGCGCAAGCGCCGTTCGGATGATACGCTGAGATTTCCCATGCAACTCGACAAGGTGTATTATCCCGAGTGCTATGAGCCGCACTGGGCTCAGTGGTGGATCGAGTCCGGCATTTATCACGTCGAGGCGAAAGAGGCAAAACCGGGCCGCACCTTCTCTCTAGTTCTTCCGCCGCCGAATGTGACGGGTTCGCTTCATATCGGCCACATGCTCGATCACAGCATCATGGATGTCGCGGTCCGCTGGCATCGCATGAAAGGGGAAACGACGCTGTGGCTCCCCGGTATCGACCACGCGGGCATCGCGACGCAGATGGTTGTCGAGCGGCAGCTGGCGACGGAAGGGTTGGATCGCAAGCGGCTTGGCCGCGCGGAATTCGAACGCCGCATCTGGCAGTGGAAAGAAGAGTACGGCGGCCGCATCATCGCCCAAATGCGCCGCATCGGCGAGAGCGTCGATTGGTCTCGCGAGCGCTTCACCATGGATCCGGGTCTCTCTCGTGCCGTCCGGGAAGCCTTCGTGCGCCTCTGGGAAAAAGGTCTCATCTATCGCGGCGAGTACATGGTGAACTGGTGCCCTCGATGCCAGACCGCGATCTCGGATGTCGAGACAACCCATGAGGCCGTTGAGGGTCATCTCTGGCACATCCGCTACCCGATAAAGGACAGCGAAGAATCCCTGATCGTCGCCACCACGCGTCCGGAAACCATGCTTGGTGACGCTGCGCTCATC